>JAFGSC010000150.1 GCA_016934875.1 Candidatus Atribacteria bacterium | reverse complement strand
GAGAGGTCACTTTCCAGATAAGCAATAGCCATCAGCTGTGATTCAATATTATTCATAAATAAATGGATATTTAAAGATATTAATAAAAACAAGCCTACAATAAATAATGTTGCCGTCAAGCTAATCATTGTACCTATGCTCATAATTCCATTCTTCTTGGTGCTCAGAAAAGCTTCTTTGATGTAGAAAAGCATATTTCTTAGCATGACTTTGAATAAATTCCTTTCAGAGTATCTGATGTTACTTGCCCATTCTCTATTCGAACAACCCGTTTCTGTGCCCTATCAACCATTAATTTATCATGAGAAGCCATAATGACTGTTGTACCCCAAATATTAATTTTAAATAATAACTGCATAATTTCCCAAGAAGTTTCTGGATCCAAATTGCCGGTTGGCTCATCTGTTAACAAGATCATAGGATGGCTAATTACCGCTCTAGCAATGCAAAGCTTCTGTTGCTCTCCCCCTGACAAGCGGTGTGGATTAGCATTTTTTTTATGAGACAGTCCGATTAAATTAAGCGTGTCATTGACTTCTTTTTTAATAATGGAATTTTTAGTACCTACTACTCGCAAGCTAAAGGCAACATTTTCAAAAACATTCCTATCATAAAGGAGCTTAAAATCCTGAAAAACAATTCCAATTTCTCTTCTGAGATACGGAATTAAACTTGGCTTTAATCTTGCCAGATTTACACCATCCACAATCACTTGCCCCTTCGTAGGCAACATTCCACGATAGATAAGCTTTAAGAAAGTTGTTTTACCCGCACCCGTTGGACCAACCAGGAAAACGAACTCTCCTTTTCTAATATGAATATTGATATCCCTCAAGGCCTGGATATTATTAGGAAAAGCTTTAAAGACATGAAACATTCGTATCAATTTGCCTTCGATTCCTTTCTAATCGGGATATTTTTCCATGAAAAGCTTTTGGAATTGTTGCGCGCTAGTTATTGCTTTCTGCTCGAATTGTATCTTTTTTTCATTTAAAATGGATAAAATATTTTTTCTATTTGTCATGATATATTGTAACTTATTATCAATGATTTTAACAGACAATCGATTTAATTCAACAAGTAGTTCAGGTAATTCTAAAGCAGATACAAAATTTTTTACCTTCGGATCATAATCTATGGCAATAAAAGGTTTAGAAATCAAGGTTGCAAAAACAATAGAGTGAAACCTCATACCAATAATCAAGTGGAGCTTTGAATAGATAGAAAGCGTATGACTCGGACAAAGATCCTCACCAATATAATTGACCAAAGAGGAATATTTCATTTTTTCAATGATACCTCTGATAAGGGTATGATCATAATCATAATGAAAAGGAATAAAAAATAAACTTGCCTGATATTTCTCTATCAAATAATCTCCTATTTCGGCAAATTGCATAATTTTATGGTGATAATCCTGCTGTATTTCTCTACAATTTCTGATGACGATTCCAATATTCATTTGGGTACTCGAAGTTTCAGTGTGATTTAAATGATATTTTTTCTTTATCCAATCAGGAATTTCTTTTACTTTTAATAGAAAAGAAGGATCGGCACTCACTGTAATCAAATGATCCTTCACTCCTAATTCTTTTAAGATTTTCCTGGATTGTTCATCCCTGACCATGATCAATTGGACCTTGCGTAAAACAATTTTTAGAAAATTTTTATTTATCGTTTTATGAATTGGACCAATTCCCTGGGCATAAATAACACTTGGTATCCTCAATAATTGAGCCAAGTAAAGCAAGCCACCATAATAAAATATACTGTATCCCTTACCACTGGAATCCTGCAATAGGCCACCGCCACCACTGATAAAAAAACTTGCCCTCATAATATCATAGATGATCAAAAAAGGGTTCAATCTGCTTATTGCTTCAACTTGATATAAAGCCTTGGTTTGAGAGGGATTTTTTGAAAGCACAATGATCTTTTTTCTAGGGATATACTTCGATAATTCCTGGATCATTGCCGATAAAATCGCTTCATCTCCGCAATTATTAAATCCGAAATACCCGGATATAACAATTGGTTTCATTCTAGTAACTCCGCTTTTCATAGAACCATGCCTTGAAAAACTTTTTCAACAAAAAGATGACTGAAATTAAGAGAATCCCAATGATCAACCCCAGCCAGTAGCCATGGAAAGTTCTCAACAAAGATAAACTAATGGGCGTATGTACATGGCAAAAAGTGTTTACAATGGTGACTGGTGCTACTGTTCCCATAACAATAATGGGATGCTTAAGATAATGAATACCAAGGAAATTCATGGCAATTGCCAGTGACAACAATGGATATCCAATTAAAAATTCTTTGGTCCTAGGTCTAGCAATGAGGGTTTTTTCTAACAATATTCTCATCTTTTCTTCTATATCAGGAACAGGCAAGAAAGAAAAATTGCCAGACCGGGAAATATAAATGATCACAAAAATTAATAAAATGAACAGCAAAAAAACATGTTCTAATAAAATCGGCTGCTTAAAATCTTCAATCAAAAGGTATTTTTTCTCCTTACTATTCCACCATAAATAAAACGCCACAACGATCAGAGGAAAAACATAGGCAATTTTAATTCCGCTGAACTGCCTGACAGCGAGCATAAATTGGTAATGCGTCAATAAGGCTCCTATCAATAAACCGCCAATAGATGAAATGATCATTACTCCGGTAATCCCAATGATATCCTTTTTTAACAATTGAATATAAGAATACCCTTTATTTGAATCAGCAGGAATTGTCTTTGACTCAACATGTGTTAAAAAATAACCTTTATTTCCTATCATTGCCAGTGCAGGGAAAATAAGAGCACCGGCTAATGCCAGAATTTTCATCAAAAAGATTTTAGAAAAAAATAGGGAAAGGAAAAACAAAAGAACCAAGCTGGCTAAAAATAAAGCCATATTTTGTCTATCATCCATTTTAAAAATCCTTCCCGCTAAGATTATTCCAGCTGCTAAAATTCCTAAACCCAAAAAATAAAGGTAGGCTTTTGGAACTTCATATTGAGGAAACAAACTTGCAGCACTCAATTGAAAATCGCAGAGCATTAGTCTATCTTTGATATTTTCAACATATGTGAGGTTCTTTTGAATAACATTTTCTTCTCTTATATCCAAAAAAGGATTCAGATAAAATATTCGAACATTTCTCTCCTGGGCAGCCCTTATCCATCGATCCACAGCAATATTGACAGAAATGTTTTCCATCTCGTCCTTGGTAATGCTGTGTACCCTGACTGCAAGCTTGCTTGCTTCAGCGGCAATTAACTGAATTCCATCTTGTGAAGTAAATTCAATGATACCAAAAGGAAGATTGCCCTCATTTAAAAATCGAGCCGTTAAAGATAGCATTTCCTTAGAAGGATAACCCAGAACTTCCTCATCATCAAAGATGATGGCAGATGGACTTTTAATTTGAGAAATTGCCAACAGCTTACTGCGAATCACTTCATCCGTTATTTCATAAGTATTCTTTGGACGTAGAATCAGATGGAAACCTAACTCTTCAACTTTTTGTATGTCTTCATTTGAAAATCCCAATCCTATTTGAAGCAAATCTTCTTCATTTCCCTGAGATAAAAGGAGATATGATTGGTGATTGGCAATACTTTCTTGAATTTGATCTTTGCCAAAATAGGATTGAAAAAATATTTTAACCCTCTGAAAAATAGAATGATCTCGAAATACTAAGAGAAATTTTGCTTTTGAAACAGATTCTAATCCAGGAAAAGAAACTCCATGCAACCATCTTAATTTAGTCAAATCATTCGTATTTAAGTAAACCAGTTTCCCCTGTAAAGCCAATGTCTCAATCGTATCTTCTTGTATCGCAATACTCGAAATTCCCTTACTTTTTAACTGTTTAAGAAGGTCATTCTCGTCAAATCCTGCCTTGAGGGAT
>JAFGSC010000149.1 GCA_016934875.1 Candidatus Atribacteria bacterium | reverse complement strand
TATATGGAGGTACATACCATGAAAGTTATACTAAAGGAAAATATTGAAAGTATGGGATATGTAGGAGATGTTGTCGAGGTTAGCAGGGGCTATGCCAGAAATTACTTGTTTCCAAGAGAATTAGCCATTGAAAATACCAGGGGTAATCTAAAGGCTATTGAGCATCTTAAGAAAAAGGCATTGGAAAAAAGAAATCGTGAATTCGTGGAAGCAAAAGAATTAGCGGAAAAACTCAGTGCTATTCATTTAACCTTCAAGGCAAAAGCGGGAAAAGATGGGAAATTATTTGGGTCTATAACCCATAAGGATATTGCAGAATTTCTAAAAGAAAACCATCAGATAGAAATTGATCGAAAGAAAATTGAATACCATGATGCTTTGAAGAAAATTGGCGCTTACCAAGTAAACGTCCATTTATATAAAGAAGTCAGTGCCACGCTGAATGTGAGCATCATTCCCGAAGAAGAAAAAAAAGAGAATCAAAGTGAAGCAGATCAGACTTCGGGGGACGAGGAAGTACAGGAAAAGAAGTAAACTTTTACAGTTTGATTTGGTACAACCTGTATTAGGATAAAGAGGTGAAAAATGGAATTAACCAGAAATATACCTCAGAATGTAAGTGCTGAACAGGCTGTTTTAGGATCGATTATGCTTGAAAAGGAATCCATTTTAAGCTGCATCGAGATTCTCCGATCCGAAGATTTTTATCGCAGTGCTCATCAGATGATTTACCAGTGTGATTTGGATTTATTTGAAAAAAATCAAGCAGTCGACCTTGTCACTTTAACAGAAGAATTAACAAAAAGAAAACAGTTGGAAGAAATAGGAGGGGTATCCTATCTCACCACCCTGATGAATAGTGTTCCTACAGCTGCCAATGTAATGTATTACGCTAAAATTGTGGAAGAAAAGGCAATTCTGAGAAAGCTGATCAATCATGCGACCCAAATTGTCACGATGGGCTATGAGGAACAAGAAGATGCAAGGGTTTTGCTTGATAAGGCAGAAAATCTTATTTTTGATGTATCTCAACAGAAAATAGAGCGTTCTTTTAGTCCCATCAAAGATTTACTGACCGAGAGTTTTGAGAAGATTGAAGATCTATACCATCGAAGCAATTTTATCACCGGTGTTCCCAGTGGTTTTATAGAATTTGATGAGATCACAACAGGTTTTCAGCCTTCAGAGCTTATCGTGGTAGCCGGCAGACCTTCCATGGGTAAAACGGCTTTTTGTTTGAATATAGCCCAGCATGCTGCAATGCAGCATAAAATTCCGGTTGCAATTTTTAGTCTTGAAATGTCTAAAGCTCAGATTGTTCAAAGAATGCTTTGTTCTGAAGCACGGATTGATACGCATGCATTGCGACGGGGAACGATGTCGGAAGAAGATTGGCCAAAATTATCGATGGCAGCTGGCCGATTATCAGCCGCACCTATTTTTATTGATGACACCGCCGGTATATCTCCATTGGAGATTAAAGCGAAAACGAGAAGGTTGAAAGCAAGGTATGACCTGGGATTAATTTTGATTGATTATCTCCAATTGGTTCAAACCGGATCAAAAGTTGAAAATCGTCAGCAGGAGATATCACAAATATCACGTTCATTAAAGGGTTTAGCCAGAGAATTGAATGTGCCTGTTGTAGCAGTATCCCAACTTTCCCGGGCAGTTGAGCAACGCTCTATCCAGCGCCCTCGGCTTTCTGATTTGAGAGAGAGTGGGGCGATCGAGCAGGATGCTGATGTTGTGGTTTTTCTATTTCGAGAAGATTACTACAAACCAAAAAGTGCTAAAAAAGGAATTGCCGAAGTAATTGTGAGCAAACAAAGAAACGGTCCTACTGGCACCCTGGAGTTAGCCTTCCTCAAGGAATATACGCGTTTTGAGAATCTAGCCAGAATTAATGAGGAGATGGAATAATCAATGAGTATATAGCATACCCCATATTACGTATACCGTTTCAACAGAGATTATTTGAAGGAAATTACAGAGACAGGATCAGTCGTTTTTGTAAAAAGACTTTTATATAGCCATTTGGATTCAGGATATTTAGAATCGAATATCGAAGTAGAATTTATATCTGCCTTGTATGTTTTTCAATATTTAAATTTAATCTACGATATATTCTATAAAACTAAATTTCATTTATTTCTACTGTATTAAAAATTTTTAATGATTTAAACGATAGACTAGGTAAGTGGTATATTGCATATTTATAAAAAGTAGGGATTTAAATTGTTTATTACGGATTTATTAATTATTTTAATCACAGCTTTTATAGGTAGATTGCTGGCAAGAAAATTTAAACAACCGATGGTGCTTGCCGACTTAATTGTGGGTTTAGTTCTGGGTACTACAAAGATCGTTGAAATCAGTGAAACGATAAGGAACATTGCCGACATGGGGGTCCTATTATTGCTTTTTTCTACTGGCTTAGCTGTGAACTTGAATGAGCTAAAGGAATTAGGAAAAAAGTCATTCATTGTTGCTTTTATGGGTGTAATCATACCTTTCCTGTTTGGCTTCCTAACGTCACACTTTTTTGGTTACTCCTATTTAACCTCTATTTTTGTTGGTACTGCTCTGACGGCAACTTCGATAGGAATTAGCAGTCAGGTATTGACCGAAATGGGAATGATTGGAATGAAACTCGGAACTTTAATCATTGGTTCCGCAATTATTGATGATGTGATTGGAATTATTGCCATGGGTAGCGTTGTTGGTTTAGCTGTTACTGGAAATATGGAAGTGATGAATTTAATGGTCAATATTATTCTCACGGTTGCTTTTATCTTGTTGTCCATGACGATTGCGATAAAATTTTTTCAGATGGTGTCAAGGTCTTTTATCTTCAATCAAGTGGATAATCATCAAACTTTGTTACCCATCCTGATCATTGGATTAATTTTTGCGATTATTGCCGAAGATATAGGTCTTTCTTTGATTACCGGGATTTTTATGGCCGGGTTGATTTTAGGGCAAACCAGCATTGCCAAGGAAGCATTCGAAAGTGTTTCTCTGATAGGGCATTCTTTTTTTATACCGATATTTTTTGTAACCATGGGCATGCAATTTAATTTAGCTACGTTTTCCTCGATTGGATTTTTTGCATTCATGATTATTTTGGTAGCGGTCTTAGGAAAAATTATTGGCTGCGGCACCGGTGCCTTTCTTTGTGGTTTTACCAAAAAGGAATCCCTGGCAGTTGGAATTGCAACGGTACCTCGGGCAGAAGTAGCCTTAATATTAGCAAATATCGGTTTGAAATATCATATTGTGACACCCAGTATTGCATCGACGGTCATTGCCATGGCGATGTTAACGACACTTTTAACACCTACGTTGCTAACACTTTCTATTAAATACCTTAATAAAAAGGAACGAATATAGATCATCATTTTTTCTTTAATTTCCATTGACACTTGAATCGAAATATAGTAACATTGTAAGGCATTAAAAAGCAAATAGTGAAATAGAGCCGTTGTTGCGGGCCGTTAGCTCAGTAGGCAGAGCATCTGACTCTTAATCAGAGGGTCGCAGGTTCGAGGCCTGCACGGCCCACCAGGGATAATTTTGCCTCCATCGTCTAGGGGTTTAGGACACCGCCCTTTCACGGCGGCGACAGGGGTTCAAATCCCCTTGGAGGCACCATCTACGATAAAAAATGGTATTGGGCGGATAGCTCAGTCGGCAGAGCACCTGCTTCACATGTAGGGGGTCACAGGTTCAAGTCCTGTTCCGCCTACCATTATTTATTAGCATGAAGAAAGAAAAATATTTTATAGTTTTCTGTTTCTAATGCCTGCATGGAAACACCCAAATCAAGAGTTTTTAGTTTAATAGTCAGGAGATTGTATTTTCTGACTATATTTCATTTTATTTATCGGACGATTTTTTAAAAAGATCTTTAGCATGGAATAAAAAATTTCAAGAAAGTTGAACTTGAATACACTAAAGATGCCGGTGTAGCTCAATTGGCAGAGCAACGGAATCGTAATCCGTAGGTTGTCTGTTCAACTCAGATCACCGGCTCCATTATATTCTCAATTGTAAAGTTAGTTGAAGATTGTGCTGTTTTTTTAGAATAAGAAAATTAGAAATATTTTTTCAAACGAACATTTTTTCAGAAATACGTTGTTTCTGAAAGAGAGATATGCTTGTCTTTGTACCTATTTGATTGCTGAGCTAATGTTCTTGAAGGGAATCCCAATGAAGTCTTTTTACTCTATCACCTCCCTTTCTTTAAGAAAGTCCATAGAGTATTTAAAGAAATATCAAATTTATCCCCAAAAAAAGTATGGACAGAATTTTCTCATTGATAAAAATATTCATATCATCATGGTTAACGCCTTAAATCCTAATAGTGATGAAGCAATATTTGAAATTGGTACCGGTTTGGGAGGCTTGACTTTATCTCTGGTCCCTATGTTTCGACACGTTTTTTCTATTGAGAGAGATATACACTTTAAGCCGGTATTAGAAGATATTCTATCTACCTATCAGAATAAGGTTACCATTCTATATCAAGATATTTTAGACTTTGATTGGGTTGGTTTTCTCAAACAGAAAAAAGATGAAGGTTTTATGATAGAAAAACTGGTCGGGAATTTACCTTATTCCATTTCATTTCCTCTTTTAAAAAAAATAATGGAAATGCATGAATATTTTAAATTAGCGGTTGTCATGGTTCAAAAAGAAGTAGGAGAAAGGATTTTAGCTCAGCCCGGTGATCAGGACTATGGCTTAATCTCCATTGTGTCAAAATATTATTCTTTTGCAGAGAAAATTCATCTTGTCAGACCAGACGTATTCTATCCAAGACCTGATGTCGATTCAATGATTATTCGCTTTAAATTTTCGGGTAAGCCAAATATCCGGGTTGAAGATGAGGCATTATTTTTTGATTTAGTTCATGCAGTTTTTCAGCATCGTAGAAAAAATATCTGGAATACCCTAAAGCTTTTCTTTGGAGATAAACTGAATAAAAATAAATTAGGTAAATTGCTGGAAGAAATAGGCATACCCTTAAATCGGAGAGGGGAAAATTTTAGTTTAGAGGAATTTGCTCTTCTTACCAGGGAAATCAAAAAAAATATTCATTAATGTTGCTTGCAGAGTATGGACTGCGTTTAAAGAATTTTTGAATGTTGAGAAGAAAAAAAAGGCACGATTCATTCAAGATGACCCATTTCCAAAAGATGCAAAAGAAAAGATATAGAAATAATAAGCAAAGAAGCACATGCTATCAAGATTTGTTTTTAAATCATGTAAAAATTGCACTTTTAAAAGTGGTGATTCTATGATTTTACTCAATTAAAGATATTCATGACCCAATGCGAATTTAAAATTTTTGACAAATACGTATTTTACATGCTAAAATTTGACAAACTTATAAAATAAAAGGATTTGCTTGTAATCGTAGATAAGTTTATGGAAACTCAAGGATATTTAGCATTAAGATTAATGGGAATAAAAATAACTGTTCTATTATAGGTATGATTAACAGCACAGCACTATTTTTTGCTGTGTTTATTTTTTAGTAACGGGGGTAATTCATTTGACAAAAGTATAAAGTTCCGGGGAGTTATCCCTAAATCCCTAATTCAATGATTAATCTGGAATATAATAGGAGGTAAAGTTCAGCATGTAGCAATGGAGGGTTATTTTTTGGGAAACAGAGTTCTTGATAAGTAAGGACAAAAGGGTTTTAATTTTTGTGAATTGAGATATTCACCAGAAAAAGGCTAAAATTAAAAAAAACAAAAGGCGGTGTAAACAAGTGCAAGTTACAGATGTTAGAATTAGAAGAATACAAACAGATGGGAAATTGAGGGCTTATGTATCGATTACTTTTGATGATTCTTTTGTTGTTCACGATCTGAGGATCATCGATGGAAGAAAAGGTATGTTTGTAGCCATGCCAAGTAAATTGTTACCCAATGGAAATCACAAAGATATCGCGCATCCCATTAATACAGAAGTCAGAGAGATGATCCAGAGCGCTGTTTTAAAAGAATATCAGGCTACTGAACAGGAAGGACAATCCAGTGAATCTATCTCTGATAGTGAAGAACAATTAGATAATGAAGATTTTTCCAGTGACTTAGAACAAGAAGAAAAAGAATAAATTTTATTTCTTTACTTGAATTTTTAATTCGTTCGTTTATAATATAAATGGCTTAACTGTCAGGAAACTGTAAGAATTAAATAAGAGTAGAAAAAGAATAAGGTTAGCAGATAGTTAAGGGGTTTCGATGAAACTCTTTAACTATCTTTGTTATGATGAATCAAATGATCATTATTGATAGGAAATGAAATTAATGAATTTGGATGGGGTGTAGCCAAGCGGCAAGGCAAGGGAATTTGGATCCCTCATTCGGAGGTTCGAATCCTCCCACCCCAGCCATTTTCTTTAAAGATAAGTTCATACGATTTATACGATATACAAACTTCGTTCAAAGCATATCTTTCTTGAATCTTTCAAAAAATTGTTTGATAGGACAATACGATGGAAGCAATTGAATCAGTGATATTAGCAGCTGGACAAGGAAAAAGAATGAAATCTTCTTTTCCAAAGGCTCTTCATTGCGTTGCCGGCAAACCTATGATTTCTTATTCATTGGATTTGATTAAAGCTCTAAAGATAAAGCAGGGAATTGTAGTCATCGGTCACCAGGCAGAAGAAGTTAAAAACGAGTTAAGCGGCATTTATAAAGATTTAATCTATGTTTACCAGGAAGAACAGCTTGGTACCGCTCATGCCTTACAGCAGACAAAACCTTTTTTAAGTCGTTCTACAGAGGTTATTCTGGTTTTATCGGCTGATGTACCCCTGTTGAGAACATCAACAATTCGTAAAATGATTCTGCATCATGTGAAAAATAAGCTTAGTTGCACCTTGTTAACGGCAAATTTTGAAAAACCAGAGGGCTATGGTCGCATTGTCAGGGATCAGGACAAGCGAATATCCGGAATTATTGAACAAGCTGACCTTGCCAGGGGGCAAGATCAAATTAAAGAAGTGAATGCCGGTGTTTATTGTTTCAACCGAAGAGACCTTTTTAATGCCTTAAGTCTTGTAGTTCAAGATAACAAGCAGAAAGAGTATTATCTGACGGATGTCATCAAAATATTGGCTGCCAAGGGATATCCCATTGGAAGTATCGCTGTGAAAGAAAATCAGGAAATTATTGGTGTGAATACTCGATCTGATCTGGCAAATGTATCCAAGATCTTTTTTAAAAGAAATTTAGAATATCATATGACAAACGGAGTTACCGTTATTGATCCCGAAAGCACATTTATCGATGGACATGTTAAGATTGGACAGGATACGATTATTTATCCTTTCACGATTATAACCGCTGGAAGTGAGATAGGGAAAGATTGTCATATTGGACCTTATTCCCATATTATCAATAGTTGTGTGGGTCAGGAATCAAGAGTTCATTCATCAGTCATAGAAAAAAGTAAGATTGGTGAGCGAGTAATGATTGGGCCTTATTCGCATCTTAGGCCGGACAGTATGATTGGGGATAGTGTAAAAATTGGGAATTATGTTGAGATTAAAAAAACGATCATTGGCAATGAGAGTAAAGTAAGTCATTTAACCTACTTAGGGGACGCGACTTTAGGTCAGAAAGTGAATATAGGCGCAGGTACCATTACCTGTAATTTTGATGGAATTAAAAAGAATCCTACAATTATTGAAGACGGAGTATTTATAGGGAGCAATAATGCATTGGTTGCTCCAGTAACCATTGGTCGTCATTCCTATACTGCTGCTGGTTCAACGATTACTCAAGATGTACCTATGGAGAGTCTGGGAATTGCAAGATCCAGGCAGAAAAATATACCAGGATGGGTTAAAAGAGAAAAAAAACAGGAAACTCAATAGAGTCAAGTTATCTATAATATCTTAGGATCTTAGGAGGCAATACTTTGATTGTATATCCACATAGAGAATTGCAGGTTTTTTCAGGAAATGCCAATCCTGCATTGGCTAATGAAATTGTACAAAATTTAGGAATGGAGCTGGGTCAAGCGACTGTTTCAAGATTTCCTGATGGGGAATTGCATGTCCAAATTGATGAGAATGTACGGGGTCATGATGTTTTTGTCATTCAACCTACCTGTCACCCAGTTCATGAGCATCTAATGGAATTATTGATCATGATTGATGCCCTTCACAGGGCTTCTGCAGAGAGAATTACAGCAGTCATACCCTACTATAGCTATGCTAGACAAGATAGAAAAACAAGACCCAGGGAGCCAATTACTGCTAAGCTGGTCGCTAACTTATTGGTTCAGGCTGGAGCAGACCGGGTTTTAACCATGGATTTGCATGCTGGACAAATTCAAGGGTTTTTTGATATTCCCGTAGATCATCTTGAGGCTGCATCAATATTGTCTAATTATTTCAAAGACATCGATTTATCCGGTGTTGTTGTCGTTTCCCCGGATGTAGGCGGAACAGCCCGTGCTAGGTATTTTGCAGGTCGGTTAAAAAAACCGATTGCCATCATCGATAAGTATCGTGCCTCAGATACAAATGTAGAGATTATGCATATTGTTGGAAGCGTGAATAATAAAACTGCTATTATTGTTGATGATATGATCGATACTGCCGGATCAATCATCAAGGGTAGTCAGGCTGTACTCAATGCAGGAGCAAAGGAAATCTATGTTTGTGCTACTCATCCAGTTTTTGCTGGACCAGCTAAAGAAAGATTGGAGAAATATTGGAAGGAAAATTTATTCAAAGAAGTAATCGTAACAAATACCATACCAATTCCGGAAGAAAAGAGATTACCATTTATTAAAGTATTATCCGTCGCAAATTTATTTGCTGAGGCAATCAAGCGTATTCATAACAATATGTCGATTAGTGCTTTATTCAAATAATTCTGGTAAAATAATTGAAATGAATGAAATGATATCTTAAAAAACTTTGTAATTTTTAAAAATTTAATCAAATATTTCTAACGATAGAAGCGGAGGAAAACAGATCATGAAACGATTAATGTTAAAAGTTGAAACCAGGAACATTAAAGGTAAAGAAAATAGTAAAAAGTTAAGGAATTCAGGTTATGTCCCGGGTATACTCTATTCACCCCATGATAAAGAGAATATTTTATTGCAAGTGCCTGAAAAGGAATTACACCATTTTTTATCAGACAAAAAGCATGCTCATGGTATCATTGATCTACAAATCAAGAAGGAAGATGCAAAGGATACCACACGTTTAGCCGTAATTAAGGATTTTCAGTATGATTCATTAAAGAAGAGAATTAATCATTTCGATCTCTATGGGGTCACATTGAAAGAAAGAATTACTCTGGAAGTGCCCATTGTTTTTGAGGGAGAACCTAAGGGTATCAAAGAAGGCGGAATATTGGATATTTCCTTGAGGGAAATAGAAGTAGAATGTCTTCCTACGGATGCACCAGAAGCAATTACTATTGATATCAGCCAATTAGGATTTAATGATGTATTATCACTAAGGGACATTAAATTACCCGATGGAGTGAAGTTATTAACTGATCTTGACCGTACGATTGCCTCTGTTATTGCTCCAAGTAAGATAGAAGAGGCTGCCGAAGAAGAGACTGAAGAAGTCACCGAAGGCGGAACTGAGGTAAAAGCAAAAGCAAAAGAAGCACAGGGCGCGGAAAAGGAAGATAAAAAAGAATAACATTAGTGAAAATTCATTCAAGGTTGTGATGATTTGAGATTAATTGCAGGGCTGGGAAATCCAGGATATCAATATCAATTCACCCGACACAATATTGGGTTTCGTGTGGTTGATGCTTTTTTAATAAAGAATCAAGCAAAGAAGAAAAAATGGAAAGCAGTATTTGATTCTGAATTAATGGATATCCGTTTTAAGGAAGAGTGTATTATCTTTGTAAAGCCAATGACCTATATGAATTTAAGCGGTCAAGCCCTTGAAAAAATCGTCAATTATTACACGATTGATCCTGGACAATTGCTCATAGTCTATGACGATATTTATCTTCCTTTGGGTCGGATTAGAATTCGTTGTAAAGGAAGTTCCGGCGGGCATAAGGGGATTGATTCTATTATTCAATTTTTAAAAACTGACGAAATTCCTCGTTTGCGTATCGGTATTAAAAATGATGCCTTGATACAGAACACAGATTATGCCACTTTTGTATTGTCAAATTTTCTTAATGAAGAGGAAAAGCTGTTAAAAAGTACGATTGATCGTTCAGTTAGAGCCATTGAAGATATTCTGGATTTTGGCTATGAATATGCAATGAGAGAATATAATCAATCTGATTAGTTTGATTCGATTTGGTTATAAGGGTATTGGATTGGGCTTAAATATTTTTTTATTTTTGTCGTTTGTTAGATAGAAAAAGAGATATTCCAAAAATAGTCAGTAGGCTAAAAATGGTAAAGAAGATTGCTGTTTTAACCAGTGGTGGAGATTCACCTGGAATGAATGCAGCTATCCGTGCAGTTGTACGGACAGGTATTCATTATCAACTTGAAATTGTCGGAATTCAATTTGGTTACCGGGGATTGCTAAGGCAAAAATTTTTACCTCTAAATTTAAAAAGTGTCGGGGGAATTATCCAACACGGTGGAACCATATTGATGACCTCCCGGAGCGTGAAATTCAAGACCAAAGAGGGGGTTAAAGAAGCTGCTTTTATTTTGAGAGAGAACAATGTGGATGGACTGGTCATTATCGGAGGCGACGGTTCATTGGCAGGAGCCTTGGATCTTTATCAGCAGGAAAATTTTCCAGTGGTTGGATTGCCAGCTACCATAGATAACGATCTTTACGGTACGGATATGTGCCTCGGTGTTGATACTGCTTTAAATACGATTGTTTCTGCAATTGACAAAATTAAGGATACCGCTTCCTCGCATCGTAGGGCATTTTTAATTGAGGTCATGGGTAGAAAATCCGGATACCTGGCACTGATGAGCGGCATTGCTGGCGGGGTGGAAGCAGTAATCATTCCGGAATATCCGACAGATATCGAAGAATTAAGTGTTCAATTAAAAAAAGGTTACCAGAGAGGTAAGTCCCATTGTATTGTGCTCGTCGCTGAAGGTGCAGGGGATATTTACCAAATCGGAAAACTATTGGAAACAAAGATAGGCTTTCGAATGAGGGTAACAATTTTAGGACATCTGCAACGAGGGGGTTCGCCCTCAGGTTTTGATCGTATCCTGGGCAGCAGGTTAGGTGCAGAAGCAGTGATTCAACTGCTGAACCATCAGGATCACCATATGGTTGGCTTATCTGGAAGCGAAATTACTACGATTCCTTTGGCAGAAGTTTTAGCAAATAAAAAAGCGATAAAGAAACCAATTGTTGAATTGGCAGCAATTTTGGCACGATGAAAGTAATTGAATAATGTATTTGCTTTTAGAAGCAATGTTTACACTTCCAAAAGATTTAAAAATGACATAAGCAATGAATTGGGCTTTGATTAAATTCAAAGCCTTTTCTTTTAAAGGAATGATGATATGAAATTGAATCGGTTATGGGAAACCTATCCCGATTATCAAAAACTATTGAATGCTTTGGTAAATGAAAATAATCGAAAGATCTATTTAAAAGGATTGCAAGGGAGTAGTATATCCTTCTTAATTGCTTCCATGGTTTTAAGGAAAGAAACAGGCTCCTGTTTGTTATTTCTTTCCAGGGATAACCAGGAAATGATCCATTTTTTCCAGGATGTGATCAGTTTCACTGGTTTGCAGGAAAACAAGAATATTTTCATTTTTCCTTCCTTTGAAGTTTTACCCTATGAAGATATTGCCAGGGATAACCATATCGTTGAGCAGAGACTAAAAGTCCTTTCTATGTTAGCTGCCAATCAGGATAATGATTTGCAGGACAAAAAAAAGAAAAAAGCCTATCCTATGGTGATTGTGACCAATTACAAGGCGATATTACCTAGAATAATGAATTACCAGGACTTTTCTGAACAGTATTGTCAATTAAAAAAACAGGGAATATTGCAAAAAGAGACTTTTTTAAATTATCTCGTTTGCCAGGGCTACCAGTATTCCGGCATGGTTGAATATCCTGGCCAATTTAGTCAAAGGGGAGGGATGATTGACTTATTTCCTTTTACTGAAGAGAATCCGATCAGGATAGAATTGGACAGCGATCACATAGAGTCCTTGCGATTCTTCCAGGTAGAATCGCAGCGCTCCATAGAGAAAGTGGATGAGATTCTACTACTTCCGCAAAGAGAATTGTTCGATTCAACGAATGGCAAGAAAATGAAAACAAGTTCATTTTTTGATTATTTACCTTCCAAGACTACTGTCATGATTCAAGAATCATTGGAACTGGAAAAAACAATCAAGGCATTTGAGCAGGAAACCTTCCAGTTATATCAAGAGAAAAAACAAAACAACGTTGATAAACTCACCCTGCCTGAAGAAGGTTACCTCACTTGGGAACAAGTGGTTCGATTGGTTGATCAGCATTGTCCTGTTCTTTATTTCGATGGAATAGTAGATCAAGAAAATTTTCGTGATGATCAGGATATTAAAAGTATAGCCGAATATAATATTGAGACCAATTCGATTCAAAGCTATTACGGAAAATTGGATTTATTTTTTGAAGATATTAAAAAATGGCAATATGAAAAGAAAAACCTGCTTCTTGTTGCG
>JAFGSC010000148.1 GCA_016934875.1 Candidatus Atribacteria bacterium | reverse complement strand
TTTGGTTAAAATATTTTAGCTTTCTAACTATAATAAATTACAAAACTTGAGCCGCTTTAAATAGCATTTATTTTAGAAATTTAGGTTAAAATCATCCTGATAGGAAGGATTCTCTTTAATAATTCTCAAGCTTTCTGGATAATTCTTAATAAGCCATCCAAAAAACTTTCTCACGTCGATTTTATCACTTAGCATTTTTGTATGAGCTTGGGCGATAGCAATTTTATTTATTTTTAAAAGCTCGTCAATTTTCTGTAAAAGTAGATCATCATATCCAGGCAAAAAACCAAATGTCAATCCATATTCGTGCTCTAATTCTTCCAAGACCATAAGTTGCCCCGCAAAACTACTATATCTTATTGAAGGAACACCAAGCACTGCAGATTCTATTGCCATTGTTTGACTATCACCAATTAGCAACCTAGAAAACGCCATTACATGATGTATATCCTCTGGATTAATACTTAACCTATATACATTTATTTCTTGAGGTAGAATTTTTTCTGATGAAACCAAAACTCGACCATGTCTTTCTAGTTTTTTAATTATCTTTAAGGCAAATCCTAAATCAATTCCTTTTTTTCCAGTATCGTGATGCGCTTGCAATGCTGAAAACCGTAATAAAAAATAAGGTTTATCTATGGCAAGACCATATTTATTTATTATTGCTTCGCTTGGTGCAAATGTTTCAGGTGCCAAATAGCTTAACTCATGGTAACCAGAATATTCAATTTTCTTAAAATTATATTTCCCTACATCCACACATTTAGGAGAAATAATATTAGTCGCAAATGGATACCCAAATCTATATGATAACGGAACTGCTTTGTATCCATCTTCACCAAAATATAATGAAGGTATTTTGAGTAATTTACCAACATGAGTTATTGAAATGGAAGTCCCAATAAGGATATCTGGCTGCTCTCTTAGAACAATGTGGAATAATTTTAAATCTCTCTTCAATATTCCAATAGCTGAAAAAAACAAACCAGCTCTTCGTTTCTCAGCTTGCAATATAATTGGCATAAAGCCATTTCGTCTCAAGAGAGACAAGAGTACATCTTTTTCTTTTGCAGTTATAATTATTGTATTCGAACTAGCTAAATCATCAATTACAAAACGGAATAAATGAAAATGAGCCGGGTGATTCAGATCAAATAGTAATTTCATCTATCTCCTTAATAAAAGGTAAGGTAACATTATAGTTTCAAAAATGAATGGCAGAGGGTCAGACCAGGAGGCAACGGCATAAATCTTTTTGCGTCCCTTAAGCGAATGAAAATATTCTTTGAAACCTTCCCTCCCTTTAAGAACTTCCTTAAAAGTCTCACCAAAATCTGTCCAGAAATGAATCCAGGTAAAATGTCCGGTAGCAATTTTTTCCTCAATAGGTTGGTTTGTAGCATAACAATAAAGGTTCCACGGCAAATCAACCCCAAGTGCATTGGCAAGATCCATAAAATTCCATAGGCGTGGGTTGATCTCTATCAGTTTATATAATCCATCCCGCAAATCTTTCTTAAACTCAACATAGCCTATGCCCTCATATTCACACGCTCTTAAAAGTTCAGTTCCTACGCGAATAAGCTCTGGATCATTTACCGATTGGGCTGCTGTCCCCACGCCAAAATCTCGGGGGTGCTGTCTTAATTTTTTCCCAGTAAAAATGCCATAAGGCTTTCCACCCTTCATGACAGTTGAATAATTATATAATTCGTCCATAGGGCCGGGAATATATTCCTGCACAATTATATTATCTTCCCCCATAATCGCCGCAATTTTATCAAAATAAAAACAACATTCATCGATATTATTCGCCATATGCATTTTTGTTCCAGATGCAAAATAATATTTCTTACCCATTGCAGGCTTTATAACTACAGGAAACTCAAGTTTGTAAATTTGATTCAACATATCTTTTCTATTAGTCGGATAAATAGGTTTTGGTATGGGTAATCCCGCTTTCTCTGCAAGCGAAAGGGTAAGTCTTTTATCAAAGGCGCGATTAACCAATTCCCACCTTGGTAATGGAACGATAAATTTATCTTCAAGTATCTTTTTTTTCTGTGATAATACAATCACGCAGTCATCATTAGTTGGCACTAGAATAGCGTTTTTCAGCCTCGGATTATCTCCTAGTCTCAGCAAGAAGGCTGTCATTTCGTCTATATTAGTGAACGATGGGGATTTAAAGAATCCTTTGCAGTATTTTGAATATCGGCTAATATTTGAACTTGATTTATGCGTTAGGTAGCAATTAATTTTTCGCCGACCTAATTGCCGCATAATATTAAGTGATGTAACGTGATTTCCGACAACCAATACTGGTATATCGTTAGTGCTCATATTGAATAGCTTTCTCAAAAGAACTTGGAACAATAACTAAAATTCTAAATCTTTTTATAACTTGTGATATAATCCAATGAAAAGTGGAATAGTGGCTGGCGCCAGCACTGCTTAGAAAAAATGTCAATTCTATCTTTTATTCTGCTCCATTTCCACGAACAACATTGGCTTTTGATGAGATACAAATTTTATTAAGGAGGAAAAGTATTTTAAAACAACAAATAATAATTTCTCATTATTAGGATAGTCACGATAAGATTTATTAGGCAGTGACATTATTTTTATAAAATCGTCCATACTTAAGTCAAGTTTTTTCAAAACATATCTCACAATTTCCTCTTTCTGTTCCGTCGAAATTGTCGGAACGCTTATAGCACTTATGGCTTGCTCCCTAGATATTTCATCACTTAAAATTTGAGCCGAGAGAGTGATTTTTCTTTTATCAATTTTAAATTTTTCTGGTAGCCAATAAGACATTACAAATTTTGTAAAAATATTTTCGTGATGATGTCCACCATAATATTTCCAGCCGAACTCTCTTTCAAGAAAGGTTCTTGCTTCTGCTTTTGAATAATCCAAATAATAATATGGCCTTACCTCCTTAACACCCATAAGAAGTGTAGAATATAAAATCTTGCCTAAGGACAAACTGGGGAATGTCTTTAACCTAATATTCCCATACTTTTTATGAAGATACTTTAATTGCCTTCTATCACTATAAGTCCATGCACGTGGTTGTTTCCCCTCAGTTCTAAAATCATTACCTCTAAAGATAAACTTAATGCCTTCACGTAACGCGATTTTGTACATTAATCCTTTAATCGCAGCATCAGTAGGCGCATCAATCCAAGGAAGACTCGCAAACATATATGATCTAATTAAATCTTTTATTTCTTCGTAGTCAATAACGTGAGTTACAAGGTCTACATTCAATTTTTCGGTTACTAATTTGATATTTTTAACAGCTATTTCAGAACTCCATCCATTATCAAGGGTTACAGCCAGTGGACGCAGTCCATATTTCTCCTTAATAAGATAAAGTAAATATGAACTATCAACCCCACCAGATATGCCAACAATACAATTATATTTTTGTCTTTTTCCTTTTGCTCTCACTTTTTCGACAATTACATTCCAATCGTCTAAACCCTTTTGTCCTCGCGGGTATGTTTTCATGAGAGTCTGTTGAATAACAGCGTAATTAGAAATGCCATCCTCATTAAATATTATACCTGGGACACTTTCATCCCAAATACCTAATTTGCATAGCTGCTTTGTACTATCTAGTACCATTATTTTCCTATGAAAACAAAACACGGTTAGATTTACGATAATAATTCATACAATACCATTTTTCAAAGAATTGAGCACCAAATTTTTGACATCA
>JAFGSC010000147.1 GCA_016934875.1 Candidatus Atribacteria bacterium | reverse complement strand
TTATTCTGGGTTTTACCTCCTTTCTTCCCATTATAACTTATGACCGCTTTTTTTACACCTAACAAAAAAACCAATCACCCGATTCTATAGGGGCAATTGGTTTTTGATATGATTCTTTTCTTATCAATAAAAAAATTCAAGCTCTAAACGATAAAATCCAACTGACAAATAATTCCCAGATTACAAACACCAATCTCCACAAATTATAAATCTCTAATCTCCTAT
Source organism: Candidatus Atribacteria bacterium (assembly GCA_016934875.1). Taxonomy (GTDB): domain Bacteria; phylum Atribacterota; class Phoenicimicrobiia; order Phoenicimicrobiales; family Stramentimicrobiaceae; genus JAFGSC01. Next base: position 7,419 of record JAFGSC010000147.1, on the reverse strand, counting down.
AATAGCCAAACGGTATTTTATTTGAAAATTAGAATTTCTTTCGTTGGAATTTATCACGCCAAAGGGACTGGCGTCAACTTAAGAGATAATAACCGCAGAAATCGCAGAGTAACGCTGAAAAAAGACAGACAAAGGTTAAATCTGAATAGTGTCAAAGATTCGTAAAACCAACGAATCTAATTGTATAGAAAAAACTTATTCATTTTAAGTTTCTTGAAAGTTGCTTAGATTGACGCTTAGGGCTAAAGCGCGGACGGGTCTGGTTTTTATTATTTGACGTGAGATAAAATACCTTATTGCGATGAATTTCATAAGATGAAGGCTACGACGGAACGTCCGCCATCTTTCTGGCGGAACGGAACGTCCGCCGTCTCTCTGGCGGAATCCCGACTTATTCTGGCAAAAACGTTATTTGGAGAAAATTCATAATTTATCCCTTAACCACCCCATCTATCGGATTGGGCATCTCAAGATATTAAAATTGGGGGTGTGGCTTGCTGTGGTTGCTTGATTCCAGCCAGGATGTTTTGTCGAATACATTGGGGATTAGGTTGGCGGCGTAGTTTTAGCAAAATGATTATTAAATACAAAAAAATATGTTGACTTTTTGATTAAATTTATTATATTACAAAATATGATAATAATGAAAAAAACTTTTTAAAATTGCATACCTTAAGAAATGGAAGTAATAATCCAAAGACTCAACTAAAAGGAAAATTATTAAGAAATGTCTAAAGGGATAAAAATTGTCTTAATAATTGGGCCATTAGTATTAGGAGCATATTTATCTACACTACAGAACCTAACAGACAACACAAAAACAATAATCTGGATTATCTGTTTATTAATCTGTATTTATGGCATTTTTGGAGTAATAAAAAAGGAGAAGAAAGAGAAAAGGGATGGTAGAAAGAATTATTATAACAAACGTTTGAGCGAAAGACATGAATCATTTCATATAGGGAAGCCAATATCCTATATAAATGGCCTTGGCGAAAATCCCTTATTAAAAGATTCTTTCAACGAAGGAAAAAATTATCAAGAAAAGTCTAAATTTAAGGATGCTATTATAGAATTTAAAAAATTTCTTTCCCACCCACAAACCACAGAATCAAATAGAGTTGCCGCTAATATACTCATAGGTAACTGTTATCATGCATTGTCAAAATTAAAAGATGCTGAAAGGCACTACAAAAAAGCGCTAAGTATAGCTACAAGAGTAAAAGATAATAACGAAAAATTACAGGGTACAGCCACTGCTCTTGAGAACATAGGTCTGGTATATAGTATTTTAGGCAGAACTAAAAAGTCATTGAAATATCATCAACGATCGTTAAAGATTTACCAAAAGATAGGCGATGAGTTATTCACAGCCAACCAACTCCACACGATCGGACATATAAATAAAAAATTAGGCAGGCTTAAAAAGGCATTGAAGTATCACCAACAGGCGCTAGGTATTTATAGAAAGATTGACGATAATTCGCACACAGCGAATCAACTCAGCAGCATTGGTTTTATATATAGAGATTTAGACAAGCCTAAAAAGGCATTAAAGTATCACCAACAGGCTTTAGATATTTATAGAAAGATTGGCGATGATTCGCCCATGGCGAATCAACTCAGCAGCATTGGTCATATATATAGAGATATAGGCCAGGCTGAAAAGGCATTAAAGTATTACCAACAGTCGTTAGAGATTCACCAAAAGAAAGGCGAAGAGCTATTCACAGCAAACCAGCTCGACCAAATCGGTCTTATGTATAGTATTTTAGGCAAGCCTGAAAAAGCATTAAAGTATCACCAACAGGCGCTCGAAATTGATAGAAAGATTTGCCCTGAGCTGGGGATTGGCATGCCCACTACTCTCGACAACATCGGTCACATATATATTGAACTAGGCAAGCCTGAAGAGGCATTAAATTATCTCAAACAGGCACTAGATATATTTAAAAGTATAGGTGCTCAACAACAAACAGAAAATGTATCAAGAAACATTGACATTATCCTAAAAGAGAAACCATTAATCAATATTAAAAATATAAAAATCCAAGTGTGTAATCCAGATGGAAAAACATATTAAATTGAGTAGTATAAACTATGGATAGACTTATGATTAAGATATTTTGTATTAACTAAATCCACTACTCCGACTTATTCTATCAACAGTGGCTATAGAGGCTGGTTAAGTACCGTTTCAATTTGTACAATAAATGACTGAGGGATTATCTGTCGACTCCTTAACATCTTAGAAATATAGATCAGGATTTCAGGATATTTATCTAATTTCCGATTAAAAGCTTGATATAGCTGTAATATGGATATGGTATGAATAATCAGAAAGAATCAAAAATCAAAGTTTTATTTTCTGAATCTCATAGGGAATTATTAACTATTACCGAAGCGGAAGATAGTGAATATCATATTTCCTCAATGCGCCAGCTATTAAAAAGTTTGGATTATGATGTAGCTTCCACAACTCAAGTTATCAGCCCAGATCAACTCGCTGTCCACAAAATCCTGGTTATAGGTGCCCCTCGAGAAGATTTAGAAATAGAAGAAGTTGGTGTGATCAAAGAATTCGTTGAACAAGGTGGAGGATTATTAATTATCAGCAACTCCAAAACATTTATCAATCCCAAACATCGTTTAAATGAGTTGGCTGGTATAGCAGGCTTGGAGATTCGGGAGTATCTTAACTACCCGCCTACGGTTCTGCAAAAATTCCGACCCCACTACATTACTGCTAATCTGAAATGGGTTAAGGTTGGAAATGTTGCCTCTATCATTCCTGGTAATGGAGCTTATCCTTTAGCTTTTACCGACGAAACCAAACAGCCGATTATTGGCTGCGCTAATGCAGGCTTGGGACGTGTTGTGGCGATAGGTGATGTTGATTTATTTACAAATGAACTGCTTGCAGATAAAAACAATGAGAAGTTAGTAGCCAACACTTTCTGTTGGTTAGCAGTTCGAAATGTTATTGAGGTAGAGGAAATTACAATACCAGGTACTGTTACATTAGGACAGAGTGTGGTTGTTTTGCTAAAGCTAAAGAACAACGATTCTGAGTTACGACCACAAGTAAAATGTGTTTTAGAATCCGATGCTGATGCGCTCATCTCCGAGCCTGCCAAAAAGAAACGATCGATTCCGCCAAATGCAACTACACTAATGCAGTGGACAGTAACGCCCCAGACTTTAGGAGAACAAAAGCTGCGGATAGCTTTACATGTTCAAGAGCAAACCAGTCTTTATTTCGACCAATTATCCGAAATGCGCTGTTTGGCGCCAGGCTACCTTACGCTGGAGATTAAGGATAAAACAGGAGCCTCTAGGACGAGCTTTGAAAGAGGAGAATCCTTTACAGCGGAAGGTATTTTCCACTGGACGGCTGAATCGAATGAGCTTCCCTATCAGCTCAAATTAAATTTTACAGAGGGTTTTATAGAACGGGAATACCAAACTGGGTTTTCCAGATCACAGTGGCTCTTAAGAGCTACAACAATAGGCACTCATAAACTGGAACTCGTACTTGCTGAAACTGGACAATCATTGTCAGCATTAATCCAGGTTAGTCGATCTGCTTCTGATAGAATCACTGAGTTAAAAGTAGCTTACGTATTTCCATTGAACGCAGAAATTGCCGCTCGCTTGAAACAAGTGGATGAACGCCTGGCTTGCGATCAGGTTATAAAACAGCCTTTTGAAATTTTGTCACCCAAAGAATTCGTTGAACAAGTTTATGAAGGGTATTCAGCCGCCTGGTTAAAAGAAGTAATCAATTCGGCCAATAGAGAGCGAGGGAACAATCCCGATTTGCTTGATTTAGTACTGACTTACATATCGCCAGTGTATCTCACCAATCGAGGCGCATTTATTCCTTGTGATCCTCATCTTGCCAGTCACCTGGCTGAATTACATCCAGATGACAAAAGATATCTTGAGTACAACCTGTTATGTTCTGAAGAAAGCGAAAACATTAATATAAAACAAAATATCGCTGCATATCTGCTACACGAGAAATATGGTCATGGCTTTTTTTATACGCAGACTCGACTTGGACAGCAACTCGCTACTCTACAAAAATATGGCTATCTCAGTGAAACTGGTAATGACAATGACAAGAAAGCTGCAAAACTCATCAATGATAGTGCAATCATTGTAAATGAAGGATTTGCAGCATGGATGGAAATGATTTTTTTAAAAAAACTTGACCATGAAGTGCGGCAAGCCTTCACTTCTCGCCAGATTTTTTTACTTGATGAAGCAACAGGCTTTTACCAACGTCAATTAAGAAGCGAATTCTTTGAAACATTTCCCCCTCGGTATAATTCTAAATACAGAGAAGGATTTGAATATCTTGATGTTATTAGTCGTGAATTTAGTTTGCGTTGTGCAATACGATCATTTCTTGTTGCAACAAATATTGATTTCTGTATAGTAGAAAATTTAAAGAATCAACCACCAGTTGAATTCAATGCTGATGACATTAGGAATCGACTGCTTAATCCTTCCATAATCGATTGGCGTAGTCATCACCGACTACGAAAAATTGCTGAATTGTTATATGAGAATGATGAAGAGGTTAAACCACTTTTTAAGAAACAGAACTGTCCTTTTGATTGCCAATTACAAAAATGTCCGCTTGAGGATTTTATTTATAACAAATTAAAATGGAGGACTTATGAATCCGAAACAACAAAAATTATGGGAAGAACTAGAACTTATTAAACAAACAAATGGAATCGACAGCGAAGAATACAAAAAGAAAAAAAAGAAGTATGATGAATTAATAAGAGAAATTGAACCACCTAGCAGTACTTCAAATGGACGAGGTAGAAGGCAAACTCCTTATACTCCTAAGAAACGATGAACTTAATGCTTAAGAACTTTCGCATTAAATTTTTTTCAATGACAATAGTACCTCTTAGCCTATTTGATTCATTCATACTTTTTGAGAGAATTTTTTTATAAGAATTGTCTATTATCTTAGGTTATTAAATGATGGAAAATAACCCAAACACATGTCTAATTTTAGACAAAGATCATATTCTTGAATTGCCTAATTCTGAATGCAAACTGATCCTTAGGTATACAAAAAAATATCACGATTCTTATAATAAGAATAAATTAATCATAAAAGACAGAGATCAAGAAAGATTAAAGGCCAAACCAAAGCTATATCATACAGCTAAAATTCGTACTCTGCTTTGTAAAGGATTTTCGGAAATCAAGTTAACGATCTTCATATATGATAATCCAAAGTTTAAACCACTTTATTATCAGATTAATACAAGAGAGCTTGGAAGGGCCGAAATTATTCACTCATTAATAGAATACTCTGAGCAACAAGAACTTTTAGACGATCTTCTTGAATGGGCTAAAACTGAGAATAATGATAAATACCTATTATATCAACCCTATTGGGATTAGGCTTCTGGTTATATTACTGATAGCTCATTTTTAAAATAGGAAATAAATAAAATGTCAGATTCTATTTTTAATTATGGTTATGCCCTTATAATTGGCGTTGCAGGTGATCTGAGAACAACTGGGAATGACGCAATCGCTTTACGAGAATTACTCATAGATGAAAAATATTGTGCCTATCCCCGTGATCAAGTAGAACATTTAGTAAGCGTAGACGCAACTCGTGATGGGATCTTATCTTCTATAGAACGTTTGCAGAAAAAAGTTATAAAAAAGCCTAAATCAACGGTTATTTTTTATTTCTCTGGTCATGGTATTGAGACTCCAGATTATTATCTCTTACCATACGATTACAATATATATGAGTTATCTAGTACATGTATCTCTGGTAAAGAGTTAACAGAACAACTTATGGCGATAGAAGCAGAAAACTTATTAATACTTCTTGACACTTGCTATGCTGGCGGTATGGTAGAATTCAAGCATTCTCCATTTCCTCAAGTTTTATTAGAAAATGTTAAAAAAGAGAGTGGAAAAGTTCTAATTGCTTCTTCACAAAAAAATCAAACATCAATTATAGATGGTGATAACAGTATTTTTACTGAAACCATTTTAGAAGCGCTTTCAGGACATGGCACATCATCTAGACAAGATGGTCGTGTCTATGTTGATGATGTTGCTATGTATGTTAGAGAACAAGTTTCAAGGCGTACCAAGCAAAAGCAACAACCTTTTTTCGACCATACGCAAACAGATAATTTTGTCCTGGCTTATTATGCTGGTGGTAGAACATCTCCTAATCCTTTACAAATAAACTGTCGTGAACATGAATATGATCGTGAAAGTATCCGTAACTTACTTATAAAAGGTTTCTCTGATAGTCATCTCCGACAATTATGTTTTTATAATCCAAAATTTAGACCACTTCATTATCGAATTGGAAAAAGCTGGGGGTTAGCAGATATTATTAATTTATTACTAGAATATGCAGAGCAACAAGAGCTTTTAGACGATCTTCTTGAATGGGCTGAGACAGAAAATCAAGCGAAGTATGAACTCTATTACCCATATAAATAATAAATTATGTGTAAAAAAAATAGATTAGGGTATGAGATGCTGAAAGACAAGACAAAAGGCATATTGACGATCATTATAATATTAATAGTAAGTATAGGTGTAATTTTAGCTACAATATATTTTGGAATAATTTTTTGCCCCAAACAATTTGAAAATTTTATTTCTATTGTTCAATCCTACTTAACATGTTTAGCAATTCTTATCGGTGGAATATGGGCTATATCAAAATTTGTTTTTCAGAGACAAAATTCACTGGGTTTACATATTGAGCCCACTTTAACAACCATTCATAAATCAGACAACAAGTATAACTGGATTATTCTTAATGTCAGTCTCGAAAATGTAGGGAAAAGAAGAATTTATCTGGGCAAATTAAACTATGCATGTTATGAGATTCAGGAAGAAAAGCAAGAATTAGTATTTGAAAGTTATGATAATTGGCTTTCCATTTTAAGTGATGAAAATGAACCCGATCTTTATATCGAACCTTCCGAGAAATTAAGTCGTATACTATACGCACTTGTGAAAAAAGAAAGAAATAATTTGATTTTTAAAATTATTTTCGAAGATAATCCCGGAAAATCTCCATATAAATTATCAAAAAGCGGTGAACATTTCTGGGGTACTTATCTGTATGTGAGAAATGTATTACCAAAATCAAAGGAATAAAAAAATGACTATCTATTGCAAAGGACCTAAACGGAAACCAAAGCCAATACCTAAACAAGGGCCGAAACCTCAAAAGCCTTCAAGTGGGCCTAAACCGAACAAACCCAAGCCTCCACCAAAAGGTTAGTACTGGGGTATATTTTCACTAGTTTATATAAAGCGTGTTTTAACAAAATAATTTAATTTACAAAAATATATTGACTTAGAATAATAATTTCCTTATATTTCAGAAAATCAATA
>JAFGSC010000146.1 GCA_016934875.1 Candidatus Atribacteria bacterium | reverse complement strand
TCATGCTTTATTTGTACAGGTCTCTTTTATGAAAGATGAGTACCATTTTAAGAAAGAATACCACCGGTCATTCCAATCTACAAACCCATATTTCATAAATAACCAGGTTACCGAACATCATACTATTCAGCTTCAAACAGAATTAAGTGCTGACCATAACCTTCTTTCTCCATATTTTCCTTTGGTATAAAGCGCAAGGCTGCTGAATTAATGCAATAACGTAATCCAGTAGGCTGTGGTCCATCATTAAAGACATGACCTAGATGAGAATCTGCAAATCGACTTCTTACTTCTGTCCTGGTCATAAAGAAGCTGTTATCCACTTTTTCTATAAGATACTTTTCATCAATTGGTTTTTTAAAACTTGGCCAGCCTGTTCCGGAATCAAACTTATCAGTGGAACTGAAAAGAGGTTCTCCCGAAACAATATCTACATAGATGCCTTCTTCTTTATGATTCCAATATTCATTCTGAAAGGGACTTTCGGTTCCATTTTCCTGGGTTACCTGATACTGTAAAGGTGTTAAAATTTCCTTTAATTCTTCTTGTGAAGGTTTTATATAATTTAGATCCCATGTTCTTTCCACAACTTTTCCTCCCCATTGATCTTCAATATAACTCGCTCTACCTGAACCCATAGAATATAACTCATAAGATTGGACATTCTTTTGATAATAATTTTGATGATACTCTTCAGCTGGATAAAATTCCTTGGCTTTTAAGATCTTCGTAGTAATTTCTTCCTGAAACTTACCAGAATTTTGTAGTTCCTCTTTTGATCGTTCAGCTAAAATTTTTTGTTCATCGTTGTGATAGAAAATGGCTGTTTGATATTGGCTTCCCCGATCAGCAAACTGCCCAGTTGGATCTGTAGGATCAATATTTTTCCAAAAAATGTTCAATAGCTCTTCGTAGGTGATCATTGATGGATCGAACTTAACTTCTACAGCCTCATAATGACCAGTTTTACCTGTTGAAACTTCGGCATAGGTAGGATTTTGGATATCTCCTCCCGTGTAACCAGAAATTGCCTCTAAAACACCCTCTGCTTTTTCAAATGCAGCCTCGATACACCAGAAACAGCCACCAGCAAATGTGGCAATATCTCCTGTTTCCTCTCCAAAGGAAGAAAAACTAAAAAAAACTAGCAATAGTATCAAAAAAAACAACCTTGACTGGCTTTTCCAATGTATTTGTAAAAACCTTTTTGTTTTAGCGACTCGTTGACTATACTTTTGTCTATGTTTATTCATCATCACCACATCCTTTCTTATGATCATATTGTTCACTATAAGCAGTTCATCTTTGACCCAATTTTTCTAGTATGATTTTATACAATTCTAATGTCAATGAATGATCGATCGACGATGAGCATCACCGTACTAAAAAATGAATATTATGTTGCTAATCCAATGTGAATGATCCAAAAAAAGTGATTGTTTATACATTACTCTTTGAATTCTTTATGAGATCCTGATATATATGGATCATCTGATCAGAAATATGATCAATACTATAATGCTTGGCTGTATTCAATGCACCACTGGCAAGCTTATTTCTTAAATCCTTATTCTTGATGAGAACCTTTAAACGTTCTGCAAATTGTGTTACATCATCCTCGCTTAATAACCCATCTACCCCATCCGTTACAATATCAATCACTCCAGGTGCCTTAATCGCTAAAATGGGCAAGCTGGATGCAAAAGCTTCAATGATTACAATACCAAAGGTCTCGGAAGTAGAAGCAAAAGTAAAAATATCCGATATTTGATAATAATATCTAACCATATCATTATTCACTGCTCCTACGAATCTGGTCATCTTTGATAATTCCAAAGAATTTACCAGACTACGGATCTGATTCATTGCTGTTCCCTCTCCTACCATGACTAATTTAACATTGTCGACATTTTCAGCCTTAATGATTGCCAAAGCTTTAATAATTTTGTCTACATTTTTTTCAAAGGAAATTCTTCCAACATATAGCATGACAATATCATCTTCCTTTAAATCCAATTGTTGCATCAGCCTTCTGCATTGTTGATCATCTCTATTCTGGAAATAATCCAAATTGACAGCATTGGGAACAACTTTCACTTCTTTTTTGACCCCGTATTGTGAAATAAGATTTTTCATCGACAGTGAAGGTGTGGTGATTACATCAACCTTCGCTGCAAGATTAATAATCATTCTCCTGATCGCTTCATTGGTAATCACCTGCGGAATGGGTGAGATATAATAAGCATATCGTTCGTACTGTGTATGAATTGTAAGCACTTTCGGAATTTTTAACCTTGCACCATACATAATTGCTGGCAAGCTTAGCACAAAAGGATGGTGAATATGTACAATATCAGGCTTAAACTCATGGATCACTTTCGTCGCTCTTAAAGATAAAGGAATAGCAATTGGGTATTTAACTTTACTGGTCAAATTGATAGAATGGTAACGGAATACATTTTCCTCCTGATCCTGATACCCCTCTACTTTTGGTGCAAAAATATATGTTTGATGACCTTTTCTTTCATAGGCTTCTTTCAAAGATACGATACTGCTTACGACTCCATTAATCAAAGGTTTATAGCAATTCGTAAAAAAAGCGATTTTCATTGAATACCCAAAGTTTTTTAATTTATTAAAACTAACGACTGTTGTCCTGGTTTAGCTTTTCTATCTTCTCCCAACTGTCCCGCAAAGATACAATTTGATTGAAGATCAATCTTCCTTTATTAGAATCAGGATCGACGCAAAAATACCCTTTGCGAATAAATTGATAATGATTCCCAACAGGGGCATTTTTCAATGTCGATTCTACAAGACAGCCCTTTAATATTTCTAATGATTTTGTATTAAACTTGCCAATAAAATCGTTATTTTCTTCCTCAGCCTGTTGCTCAACTGTATCATCCAATAAGAGGTGATTATACAGCCTCACCTCGGCAGTTAAAGCATGGCTGGCTGAAACCCAATGTAAAGTCCCTTTTACTTTTCTTTTAGCTCCAGGCTGACCACTTTTTGTTTCGGGATCATAAGTGCAATGAACTTCTTTAATTTCACCCGTATTTTCGTCTTTTACAAACTCTTTGCATTGGATAATATAGGCATTTTTCAATCTTACTTCCCTCTCAGGCGCCAGGCGAAAATACTTATTTGGGGGAACTTCCTGAAAATCTTCCTTCTCAATGTACAGTACTCTAGAAAATGGAATTTTTCTGGTTCCGGCATTTGAATCCTCAGGATTATTTTCACCTTCAAGCTCTTCAGTTAAATTCTCCGGGTAATTATCAATGATCAACTTGAGAGGATTCAGTACTGCCATGATTCTTTGCGCGCTTTGATTTAAATCTTCGCTGATGCAATGCTCCAAAAAACGAATATCCACAATGCTATTCGTCTTTGCAACACCAATCCTATCACAAAAATTTCTGATTGCCCGTGCAGTATAACCCCTTCTGCGTAATCCAGAGATCGTGGGCAAACGAGGATCATCCCATCCATTTACATAGCCCTCTTCAACCAAAAAACGCAACTTTCTCTTGCTCATTACAGTATTCGTCAGGTTTAACCTGGCAAACTCAATCTGTTGGGGAAGCCCAGAAGAATATAGATTCGTAAGTATCCAATCATACAAGGGGCGATGGTCTTCAAATTCCAAAGTACAAACAGAATGGGTAATTCCCTCATAATAGTCTTCTAGCGGATGGGCATAATCATACATGGGATAAATGCACCACTGATCCTTAGTCCGATGGTGAGTTTTTTTTAAAATTCGATATAAAACAGGGTCTCGCATATTTAAATTGGGAGAGCTCATATCTATTTTTGCTCTCAAAACACGGGAACCATCCTCGAAATCTCCATCCCTCATTCTCTGAAATAAAGAAAGACTTTCATCAACTGATCTATTTCGATAGGGACTTTCAATCCCAGGTTTAGTAAAAGTACCACGATATTCCCTGATCTCATCTGGATTTAAGTCGCAGACATAGGCTTTACCTTTTCGAACAAGTGTTAAGGCATCCTGGTACATTCTTTCAAAATAATCTGATGCATAATAGAGTCGATCTTCCCAATCAAATCCCAACCAACGAACATCTCGAACAATGGATTCAATGAACTCTATATCCTCTTTAGAAGGATTTGTATCATCAAAACGAAGATTACACAAACCACCATTTTTTTCAGCCAGACCAAAATTTAAGCAAATGGATTTAGCATGTCCAATATGCAAATAACCATTAGGTTCCGGCGGAAACCTCAAATGAACACGCCCACCATACTTATTATTCTCTTTATCCTTATCAATGATCGATTGGATGAAATTGATTGATTCCTTGTTTTCACACCCTGGATTACCTTGATTTTCTTTGTTCTCCATTGACCCGTCTTCTCCTTACTCTTTTTCCCTTACCATGACATTTTTTATGTTTTAATGCAATGCATACCTGCTGGCCATCAATGTCTCATTGCATTATATTGATAGTCTTTTATATTATACCATTTAGCAAAAAAAATCTATTCCATAAAATGATTTCTTTGTTCTTTGGTAAATGAAAGAATAAGATATCAATAGTCTTTTCTTATTCTATTCCTTATTTTTTATTGCTTGGATATTTCCTGAAGGTGTTTCTTGGCATAGCTCAGGACGCTTGAATTCGTTTGATATGTCCCGATAATCTTAACAAAAGTCGTGCATTCTTTCAGTGCATTCAAAGCTTCCTGGGTAACCTTTTCTTGCAAGCCACTCTCAAAGTCCATATAAAAAACATACTCCCATGGTTCTCGTCTGCTAGGCCTTGACTCCAATCTGCTTAGATTAATATCACGGGTTGCAAACTCTTTTAAACACCGATAGATAGCACCGGGAACGCTAATGACTGCAAAAATAATGGACGTTTTGTTGTTTTTCATATTCTGCGCGATCTCCGGACTAAGAACCAAAAAACGAGTAAAATTAAATGGATTATCTTCAATACCTCTTTCGATAATTTTCATCCCGTATAAACTTGCAGCCCTTCGGCTGGCAATCCCGGCAGCCTTTTCCTCTTTAGTTTCTTTGATCTGCTTTATGCTCCCTGCAGTATCGTATACTGGAATGACCTGACAACTTGGAAATCTTCTTGATAAATAATTTTCACATTGAGCCAATGCCTGGGGATGTGAATAGATTTTTTCAATTTCTTCTAATCGTACTTTTTCATTCGAAATTAAACAATGTTCAATCCTTAAAATGATTTCGCCAACAGCAAATAAGTTTTCACTCAACAATAAATCATGGACATGATTGATTCCTCCCGTTTGGGAGTTCTCAACAGGTAAGATTGCATAATCCGCCTTACCTG
>JAFGSC010000145.1 GCA_016934875.1 Candidatus Atribacteria bacterium | reverse complement strand
TAGTGGTCGAAAAAATGTCCTAGTTAGTTTTTCTTATTCTGCAAAGGAAGGAGAGTAGCGCTATGGTTGATATGAATGTTCACTCGAAAGATGGTGAAAAAATAGGGCAAATCCAGTTAAGTGATGATTTGTTTAACGGAGCAATCAATAAGCATATTGTTCATCAAATTGTGAAACGATACTTGGCTGAAAAGAGAAGAGGTACTGCATCCACAAAAGAGAAAGGCGAAGTCAGTGGTGGTGGTAAAAAACCTTGGAGGCAGAAAGGAACTGGTAGAGCCAGGGCTGGATCAAATCGTTCTCCCTTATGGGTTGGAGGCGGAGTGATATTTGGACCAGAGCCTAGAGATTATGGATACTCAATACCTAAAAAGATGCGTTTGGTAGCTTTAAAATCAGTTTTATCTGATAAGGCAAAAGAAGATAATATCATCATTTTGGATAAACTTGAGATAGAGAATGGGAAAACAAAAGATATTATCCATATGCTTGATAATCTACATATAGTCAACGATAAAGTTCTTATTGTGATTGATAAAGAAGACGAAATGATCAAAAGAGCGGTTCGTAATCTACAAAAAGCACTCGTCATTACCGCGAACAAGATCAATGTCTATGATGTTTTAAATTATCAGAAGGTGATCATTACGAAAAACGCCTTACAAATCATTGAGGAGGTATTTGCAAAATGACCTCTTATAAAACGATTTTAATACACCCAGTTGTATCAGAAAAAAGTGTGAAGGATAAAGAACATAATAAGTATACTTTTAAGGTAATATGGAATGCCAATCGGGTGGAAATTAAGAAGGCTGTCGAAGAAAAATTTAAAGTTAAAGTTGAGAAAGTTAACACGATTAAAGTACACCCTAAAAACAGGAAAATGGGAAGATTTATTGGGAACACTTCTCATTGGAGAAAGGCAATTGTTACTTTAAGTGCGGGACAAACCATTAAGGAATTAGAAACAGTATAGAGATTATAATTAGATTAGAAGAGAAAGGTGACGATTAAAGTGGCAGAAATAAAAAAATATAAACCTACATCAGCCGGTAGAAGATTTATGACTGTTTCCACCTTTGAAGATATCACTCGGGATAAGCCAGAAAAGCATTTAACCCATGGTAAAAGTATAAAAGCCGGAAGAAATAATTATGGTAGGATTATGGTAAGAAGAAAAGGTGGGGGACATAAAAGACAATATCGGGAAATTGATTTTATAAGAGAGAAACTTGAAATACCAGCAAAGGTAGCTAACATTGAGTATGATCCTAACCGATCTGCCAGGATAGCCTTATTACATTATTTTGATGGTGAAAAAAGATATATGATTTGCCCGGATAAATTGAAGGTTGGGGATGTTGTTTTATCTGGTAAAAAAGCAGAAGTCAGTGTTGGAAATACAAAGGCTTTAAGGGATATACCCGAGGGTACTTTTATCCACAATATTGAGATGAAGAAGGGACAAGGCGCCGCTTTAGTAAGGTCAGCAGGCACGACCGCCCAAATATTAGCTAAAGAAAATAACTACGCCCATGTAAAGTTACCTTCTGGAGAAGTTCGACTGATTCATTTGGAATGCTTTGCTACCATCGGGCAAGTTGGAAATCTCAACCATGCTCATGTTAATCTTGGTAAGGCAGGTAAAAGTAGATGGAAGGGAAGAAGACCGAAAGTAAGAGGGGTTGCGATGAATCCAATCGATCATCCCTTGGGTGGAGGAGAAGGAAAATCTGCTGGTGGTAGACATCCAGTTTCTCCGAGCGGTGTATTGGCAAAAGGTTATCGCACCAGAAAACATAAAAAAGATTCAAGTAAATACATTGTGAAAAAAAGGACAGATAAATAAGGGGGATTGATTGAACAATGTCTAGATCGATAAAAAAAGGTCCATATATTGATGATAAATTGTTAAAAAAAGTACGCGATTTAAATAAAAAGAGAAAAAAAGAACCAATTAAGACCTGGTCAAGGAATTCAACTATTTTCCCTTTGATGGTTGGACATACAATTGCAGTCCATAATGGTAAAAGGCATATTCCAGTATACATTACTGAAAATATGGTTGGACATAAATTAGGAGAGTTTTCTCCAACCAGAAAATTCAAAGGTCATGGAGCTCATACTGAAAGGTCGACTGCAATTAAATAAGATTATATATTGGAGGAAACTATGGGAGTTAAATCTGTGGCAAAATATATTCCGATTTCTCCTAGAAAATGTCGGCGGATTATAGACATGATCAGGGGGAAAGAGACGGGTTCAGCTTTATTACAATTAAAGTTTTCACCTACTAGGTCTGCTAGGATGATTTATAAAGTGCTCAAATCTGCAGTGAGTAATGCTGAAAACAATCATAACATGAGTGTTGATGAATTATATGTTCATCGTGCATATGTGGATGAAGGCCCAACAATGAAGAGATTTCAAGCAGGACCCAGGGGAAGAGCTATGAGGATTAGAGAAAGATCAAGCCATATCACCGTTGAAGTGGAACAGAAAGGGGTTGAAAAATAATTGGGACAAAAAGTTCACCCAAAAGGATTAAGAATCGGTATTATTAGAGATTGGGACGTAAAATGGTTTAGCCGTAAGAACTATAGTGAAAATGTCATTGAAGATTATAAAATCAGAAAATATGTCAAAGACAATTTAAAGCATGCTGGTATCTCTAGCATTAATATTGAAAGGATTGCCAACAGGGTTAGGATTACTATCAATTGTGCTAGACCAGGAATTATCATTGGTAGAAAAGGAACAGAAGTGAATAAATTGAAAGAAGCTTTGGCAAAATTGACTGCTGGAGAGCTTCAAATTAATATTAAGGAAGTCAAAATACCTGAAATTGATGCACAGCTGGTGGCTGAGGATACTGCCAATCAGATACTAAAAAGAGCTTCTGTTAAAAGGATTATGAAACAGGCAGCAACCCGTGCAATTAAAATGAAAGCCCAAGGAATAAAGATTATGATTGGTGGTAGAATTGGTGGTGCTGAAATTGCAAGGACAGAATGGCATATGGAAGGTAGATTACCATTACATACCCTAAGAGCAGATATTGATTATGGGTTTACCGAAGCAAATACTACCTATGGTAAGATTGGCGTTAAGGTATGGATATTTAAGGGGGAAATTCTTTCAAAAAATAATGAAGTAGAGAAAGCCCAAGAAATATCTAATGAGCAAGAAATGAAAAAAGCTTCCTTTGTAAGTGCAAATCGTGAGAAAAATGTAGATGCAGCAGGAGGTAAAGAAGATGCTTCAACCGACTAGAACAAAATATAGAAAAATGCAAAGAGGAGTGATGAAAGGAAGGGCCCATAAAGGACACCTGATATCTTTTGGTGAATATGGATTACAAGCATTAGAAACTTCCTGGATTGCTAGTAGACAGATAGAATCAGCTAGAATAGCACTGACGCATGCGATCAAGCGTGGTGGAAAGGTGTGGATAAGAGTATTTCCACATAAATCAGTTACCAAGACCCCTGCTGAAACTAGAATGGGAAAAGGGAAGGGTAATCCAGAGTTTTGGGTTGCAGTTGTGAAGCCAGGTACTGTGCTGTTTGAGCTAGGCGGTATTACAGAAGAGACTGCGAGAGAGGCAATGAGATTGGCTTCACATAAATTACCAATTAAAACTCGCTTTGTGATGCGAGAAGAACAGGTGGTGGGATAAATTGAAAGCAAGTGAGTTGAGAAATTTATCGATAGAAGAATTAAATAAAAAAGTGTCTGATTTAAAGGATGAATTATTTAGCCTTCGGTTCCAGTCAGTCACTGGACAACTTAGCAATTATATGAAAATTACAGAAGTAAAACATGATATTGCTCGAGTGAAAACGATTTTGGTGGAGAAAACTTCTGATAACAAAGTATCCAAATCTGTGAGTGTAAAATAATTCAAAAAGAAAGAATCAGGTGGTTAGAATGACAGTTTCAACTGAAGAAAAAAGTAAAGTTGGTATTGTAGTAAGCAATGCCATGGACAAATCGGTTGTGGTAAAGGTTAGTTATCTGGTGGCTCATAAACTTTACAAGAAAAGGGTCAAGAAAAGTTCCAAGTTTATGGCGCATGATGAAAAGAATATATGTGAAGTTGGAGATAAAGTAAAAATTATTTCTACTAGACCTTTAAGCAAGAGAAAAAGATGGGAAGTTGCAGAAATTATTCAAAAAACGAAGTAATTTTAAGATCAATGTCTTTTATTTATGAACGATAAGGGAGAGTGGCGAAATTGATACAGATGCAGACAAATCTTTTTGTAGCAGATAATTCTGGTGCAAAAAAAATTCAATGTATAAAGGTAATTGGTGGTTCAAGAAAACGATATGCTGCGATTGGTGAAGTTATCATCGCTTCTGTTAAGGAAGCAAGTGTTGGGGGTACTGCCAAAAAAGGAGAAGTGGTTAAAGCTGTTATCGTAAGGACGAAAAAAGAATTTGGTCGCCCCGATGGTTCGTATATTCGGTTCGACGATAACGCTGCAGTAATTGTCAATAATCAGAATGAACCGATTGGTACTAGAATATTTGGGCCTGTTGCAAGAGAACTGAGGGACAAAAAATTCATGAAAATTATATCCCTTGCACCTGAAGTAATATAGTAATATAGAGAAATACGTGAAAGGAGAGCGGAAGATGGCACAGGGAAAGGTTGGACTTAAAAAGGGTGACAATGTACTTGTTATTTCTGGCGAAGATAAAGGGAAAAGTGGAAAAATTGTAGATATCTTTCCTAAAAAGAGTCAAGTCATTGTAGAAGGTGTTCGTTTCATAAAAAAACATATGAAACCAACACAAAAATCTCCACAGGGTGGAATTGTCACACAAGAAAGCGTTATCAATGTATCGAATGTTCGGCTACTATGTAATAAGTGCAATAAGCCTACCACCATTAGGAGAGAAAGAACTAAAGAAGGTAAAAGTGTTCGTGTTTGCAAAAAATGTGGCGAAATCATAGATAGGGTTTAGGAGGTTAATTCGTGATGCCCAGATTAAAAGATAAATATCAGCAGGAAGTGATCCCTGCTATGATGAAAAAATATAATTATAAGAATAAAATGGCTGTACCAAAGATCGAAAAAGTAGTCCTTAATATGGGATTGGGAAAAGCCAGAGAAAATGCCAAAATTGTTGAAGAAGCTACACAGGTGATTTCTACGATTACGGGACAAAAGCCGATTATTACAAAATCTAGTAAATCCATTTCTAATTTTTCGGTAAGAAAAGGAATGCCCGTAGGATGCAAAGTCACGCTAAGAAAGGATAGGATGTATGAATTTCTGGATCGCTTTATTAATGTAGCCATTGCTAGGATACGTGATTTTCATGGTGTTTCCCCAGATTCTTTCGATGGGCGAGGCAACTACACTTTGGGAGTGAAGGAACAATTAATCTTTCCTGAAATAGAGTTTGACAAGGTGAATACAACGTTAGGAATGAATATTACCATTTCTACAAATGCTAAGAATGATGAAGAAGCAAAAGATCTAATGAGCTTAATAGGGATGCCTTTTAAAAAAGTTGATTCAATAGGTTAAGAGGAGGTTCGAGCGTGGCCAAAAAAGCTTTGGTTGTAAAAGCGAATAAAAAACAAAAGTACGATGTTAGAGAGTATAGTCGTTGTAAAATATGTGGTAGACCAAGGGGTTATATGAGAAAATTTGGAATATGCCGTATTTGTTTTAGAAAGATGGCACTCAATGGAGAATTACCCGGTATTACCAAGTCTAGTTGGTAATATTTAGTATTATACTTAGGATATATTTTAAAAAAGTATCACACATTTGATAACCAGTGAGGGGAGGAAAAGTTTATGGCTGTTGTTACAGATCCAATTGCCGATATGATTACCAGAATAAGGAATGCTAACCGAGCAAAAAGAGATTTCGTTGATATACCTTCTTCAAAATTAAAATTGGAAATTGCCAGAATACTTAAAGAGGAAGGGTTTATTCGTGACTACCAGTACAAGGAAGATAATCAGCAAGGTATGATTACCGTATTATTAAAATATGTAGAGAAGCAGAGAATTATTACCAACTTAAAAAGGATAAGTAAACCAGGATTAAGGGTCTATGCAAAAAAAGATGATATTCCTGAAGTATTAGGAGGGTTGGGAATTAGCATCTTGTCGACTTCTAATGGAATTATGACCGGAAAAGAAGCAAAGAAGCATCACTTTGGTGGTGAAGTGTTGTGTTATATTTGGTAATAAATTGATTGATTTATAAATCATAACTCAATTTTTTATTGACCATGATTTAGGTGCATACTTATGGATACAAGGAGGAAATTATGTCTAGAGTAGGTAGATTGCCTATATTGATACCTGCAGGAGTATCAGTTGAATT
>JAFGSC010000144.1 GCA_016934875.1 Candidatus Atribacteria bacterium | reverse complement strand
TGGTTGAGTAAGTCCCGTGGCAGTTTCTTTTTTCTTGTTCCTTTTTTTCCGGCAAAAAAAAGGAACCAAAAAATGCCTGATGGGCTGAACCTGCCTGACGTCGAGGCAGGCTCGCACCGTCTCCGCTACCGCTCCGACTTTGCTCAAACAGCAGCCCATCAACTAAGGAATTGTTGTTTGTCCTCGCCATTGGCGAGGGAATCTTTGATTAAATTATTAATTGTAGCATTTTTTAAAAATTTCTTTATGTCCACATATTTTTTGCTTGATCCTTAATAACAGGATGAAAACAGGGCGCTGAAGAAGTATGGAGATATGGGCAAGAGCAGGGCTTTTGTTTTTATCTCCGCTTTTTTTTAATAAAACCGTGCTTACCTTTAGGAGGCAAGGTTATCAGGGTATCTCCTGGTTCAAGGGATAGCCTATTCCTTCAACCATATGCTTTGCAAATACCCAGGTTAAAAAAACCACATCATAGCTTGACAATGACCTTCATAATTTGTAAATTTATATAGCGTATTTGACTGATTATCTAATTAATAATTCCATCTTAAACAGGATGGTATAAAATGATGGAGGGAAATGTTATGAGTGTTTACAAAGTAATCGAACTGATCGGCACCAGCCAGGTTTCCTGGGAAGAAGCTGCCAAAATTGCCATTGACCAGGCTTGTAAGACTTTAAAGGATTTACGGGTTGCAGAAGTAGTTTCCCAGGACATGAAAATCGAGGAAGGTAAGGTGGTAGCATACCGAACCAAAGTAAGGTTATCTTTCAGGTTTCATGGTGAATAGAGTATTCTTACCCGTATTAATTTATTGTAAATTTTGTTTCATATTTAGTAACAATATAATAATACAGTTTTAATCTGTAGTTAGTCTTTATTTTTTATTTTTATCAGGGTAAAAGACCTTTACTAATCACGAGATTCGAACCGAGTTTTTTATCAGGTGGCTTATTATGATAGGTAATAAATAAACCAAAAGATATGATAACAGAACCAAAACAGATTAATAAAATCCTTGATTTTGATGAATTAATAAGCGATTACAGCCTAAACAGACTGTTGATGCAACATATCAACAAGTTCAGGAATATTTCTGCCCTGACAAAAACGGGTCATATAAAAGATACAGAGTTTTGTAATTCTTATTCTACCTCCTGGTAACACCTTACCCAGTCAATCTCCATTGAAGCAGGTAAAACCGTACCATTTGTATCCTTATATAAAGCGGAACTGAAATTCAGGTACATCGGATCCTGTGGCACTCCTGCGGTGGCAGTAGCAATGGTCAGACCGTTTATTTTCCATACAAGTTTACCGGGAGTCCATTCAAGGCGGTAAATATAAAAATCGTTAGAAAGCTTTGAAAGTCCAACTTTTGAAGAAAATTTCCTTACCCCGTTGGGTTCGGTAAGGTTTCCCCAGAAATTACCCAACTGAAGTTTTTTCTGAGCTTTAGCTACATCTATATGAGGGAGTATCTGATCGGATAACATCCAGAATGTCTGGTTTACAGGATATTTTTTGCCAAACCTGATCTTAGCCTCGAATATGCCATATTTTTGTCTGAAGCTTGCCCCTGTGTTAATCAAACCTGAAGTGTACTCAAATTGTCTTGGGAAAAACCCGATTTTTGGATTCCATGCCTTACCTTCTGCTTTTTCTTTGCGGGTGACAATTTTTAGCACACTGTTATGAATTTCCAGGTTTTTGCCATCGGTATAACATTGTTTCTCATCTGCAAGTGAATAACTGTCGTGCAGGATAGACTCGCCCCAGAAATATTTTGTAATCCACTTTTTACGGTCGAGCTTTTCATTTTCAAAGTTTTCGCTAAAGGTTAGTTTCCAGTTTTTTATTTCATCAAATTTCGGTGAATCTTTAACTTTTTTGTACCATTTAATTCTGTCGGAATTATTAAGCTCATGATATCTTTTCTCTTTCTTATATTCATCAGACAACTCGTATTTTTTATTGCCTGAAAGCAACATATACTCTTTGGTTTTTTTAAATTCTTCTGTTGAAATATACTCTTTAAGTTCTTCATACCGGACGAGCTTTTCCGATTCTGCTGCGACAAGGTAGCGCTGGTAGTTTTTCGAGTTCTTAAATTTCAGATTGGTTTTCACCCTGTGAGAACCGGCAATAGAATTGAATTCCTGCTCTTTCCTGTATTCAGGCGTGTTTTTAAAATCTTTTGGTTTGCTGTTATATTTTGCCTGTTTGTATTCTTCCGAACCTAAAAATTTTTCAAGGTTTTTGTAATTTTTATATTCGTCCGATCCTTCAAATTCTTTCAGGCTTTTAAGTTCGACAGATGATTTAATTTTGAGAAAATTTTTAATATCCGGGTCTTTCTGCAGTCTCAGAAATTCTTTTTCTTTCCTATATTCTTCAGTTTCGCTGAATTTTTGAGATTTTATTTCTTTTTTACGGTTTTCAAAATCTGCAGTGGGCACAATTTTTTCAAGCTCAGTATATTCTGCCAGTTCCGCTGATTTTAAATATTCGAGCAGGTCTGTATATTCTTTTTCGAGCGATGCTCTTTTTGCTTCTAACTCAGCAGTTTTTGGATATAACCCTAAAAGAACTTTTAAGCTTGCCATTTTTTTGATGTTGGTTTATTGTAAAACTTATCTTTTTAAATAAGATTGTGTTAAAAATAAAATCTTTAGTTAAAGATACAAAAAGGTTTTAAACTAACTATTGAGGTAATACGATAAATATTTACCATAGGTTACCTAATAAACCTTAAACCCTGAAAAAGTACCTGTACCTATCGGGCTAGGGGCTGCTAAACGGTTATAGATGACAAGATTGAGTTTTTCACCGCTATTCAGATACCGCATAAATGAAATACGATAAGTTTGTGAATCAGTATTTGACACAAAGGTTTCTGCCAATGAATTCTCTATATACAAATATATGCTTTGTGATTCATCGGCCTGATAAACAAAGTAAAAAGAATACAGGCCACTTTTTATTGCGGTAAAATCACCGTTACCTGAATTAAAAGCAGAGCCAACGTTTGTTTTTACATCGTCAAATTTCAGCGTAAAATATTCACCTCCGGCAGCGGTATATGACGTGGTACGGTTGGCATAAAAGTAAATGCTTTCCGGATTGCGTAATTCAACAATGTTCACTGCATTTCCGTTATTAATCCGCAATGAATCGCTTTCCATGCTTAATTGCTGATAGAATCTTTTCATGCTTACCTTATTACCATTCGAAATGCCTATACTGTCACCACTATTGTATAAAGTCTGGTTGTCGGTATTATCGAGATATGGAGAAAGGTTTATCTCGTTGGCATCTGCATTATTGGTGAGCTGTAGTATGTTATTGGCTATTTGCAGGTCCTGGATTTCGTTTTTCGGGTCGAAATCGTTTTTTACCGATGACTGAACGGAACCGTCATTGTTTATAAGCTGTAGCAGGGTATCTGTCTGTGAAAGGTTTTGGCGTTCATTGGTAGGATCAGAGTCGCCGTCAAATCCGCCTCCCGAACCACCATTGGCGGCATAGTTTGCATAAAGTGCATAGGGTACCGAGAAAAGCTGGTTTTTACCGGTAGGCAGATAACCCTTTCCGTCTTTAAAATCAATTTCGACCTGGAGAAAATGCGCTGCGGAACCCCATTGTATTTCAGAAAAAGATGCTTTGCTACCCCCGTCTTTAGGATTAACACCTATAACCAGTGTAAACAACCCGAACTGGTCGGTTTTTGCGGAATGAACTTCCCTCCATACCGTGTCGCCGCCCGACTGACCGGCAAATACAGATACCCTGACCAGGATATCCCGGTTGCTTATTTCTTCACCATTGTAGTCTCGTGCAACAGCCTGGTAATTAAATCCCTGTGGAGCTGAATTCTGCGATTTTACCTGAAAAAACAGGCAAAAAAACATTAAAGCGAAAAATGTCTGAGAAAGATATTTCATCTGGTAAGGTCCTTCATTTAAAGTTTGACAATTTTTTCAATCATTTTCATTTCATCATTATCCGAGTATATACGTACAAAATATATTCCCTGTATAAACCCGGTAAAATCAAGAATTTCAGTCTGACCACTGAATACATCATTGATCCTTTTTTTAAACATGAAATTTCCAACCATATCCCATACCTCAATATTAAAATCATTTACTTCGAATACATAAAATTGAATGGTGCACATCCCCAACACCGGGTTAGGATATAATATTATTTCTCTTTTGAACTCTTCTTCAGGTTTTTTTGACGGTATTGGCTGATGAAAACCCTGTGTTAAAATAAACGAAACACTATCGGTAACTGCCCTGATTAGCGGTTCACCGAGTGTTGCCTGCACCACCTGGAAATTGTTATTATAACTGTTTCCAAAGGGAGAAATAACCCATCTGTCAATAGTTTGGTTATGCGCCAAACGTGTCAGAAGAATATATATAAAGATTGCTATGGCTTTTTTCATCCGTTTCCCGGTTAATACGCTGGTTATGGTCAACAATTCTAACCCGAATTATTCATAGAATAATCGGTGTTTAAGGTTGTGTAAAAAATAACCTTTTAGTAAGATTAATCATGTTGAACGACAGTGAAATATCTTATATTCAATAATATAGATTCTTCGCTATCGTTCAGAATGACAATAAAAGAGACTTTTTTACACAGCCTCCTAAGGCTTTCTGCCTGTTAACCGCTTCAAAATAAACCAATAATATCTTCAAATAAAAAAGTTTTTATTAACAAAAAGATTAATCACAGGTTTGGTGATTTAATGGATGGGAAGGGATCAACAAAGATAATCACTATTTTACCAGCATGCTTGCATTTTCTATTGCTGCAATTGTACCTTTATGATTGCTGATGAGCGCGTTAATTTGTGTCTGGATGATTTTTTTTGCGCCTATCAACTGGCATGTTTCGTTATCAAGGTCTGTATGCATATAAATATGAATTCTTTCGGTCTTTGCTTTCATTGCAAGGGCAGTGCCGCCATTACCTTCATATTTTACAGCGAGTTTATCAAACATTTTATCCCAGGTACCTTCCGTGAATAAAGGCAGGAAAGTGTTGGTACCAATACCGTCGCGGCATTCGGTGAGGATGATCAATGAGCCGCCATCTTTTACAAAAGCAGCCGAATGATGTATAGATTTATGTGCCTGGATGAAATTGATATCTTTAGGGTAACCCCCGCTGGAGGCTATGACCATGTCATATTGTTTCTGTTGCTTGCTTTTAAAAAAATGATCATGCACATCGCAGGCTTTTAAAAAATCGCTGTAATCATTACCGAATATGAACTTACAGACTTTACCCTTACTGTTTAAAATACCATGAATGGATAAGTATGCAGGAAGTTTGTCGTTTATCTCTTTTATATCCTCAGCTACAGGGTTTCCGTTTAGATTTCCCGGCTGGCAACCTGGCTCCAGTTTTTTTTCTTTAAAGTTCAAAAACATACTGTGGTTAAAGTATACAGCCCTCTTCTCGGCAAGTCCGGGAAATAATAATTTTCTTCCCCCTCCAAAGCCTGCGAAATAATGATGTGAGATAGCTCCGAAAGTAATGATAAGAGACGAGTCCAGCACATCTTTTCTTACCAGCATAGGGGTACCCCTTTTTGTTTTACCAAGGTCTTTGAAAAGCGAAATATTATCGCAATCATGGTGAACAAACTTATACTTTCGGAATGTATCGCCATAACTTTTGAGGCTTTCGGTTTCAGATTGAAAAGGGTGTGTGCCGTAAGCAATATAAAAGGTAATATTCTCCTTTCCGGCCCCATTTTCTTTCAATACATCAAGAAGCCAGGGAAGGTACAAAGGGTAATCACATAACCGGGTTTTATCTGAGACAACAACAGCTATATCAGAAAGGTCTTGATGATCTGGGTTAAGCAGCTTTTTAAAACCGGTTTTAAAATCTTGTTCACTAATATCAAATTCAGGTTCGGTGATTTTTAATAAATCAGTATTTTCCGGAACATTTATCCCGATTATTTCACTTCCATATTTCAGATTAATTTTCATCATCAAAACATTTTTATAAAAAATGCTATGTAACGCTGTTATCTTTTTTTATTTCGTAATAGAGCGATCCTAATACCAGTAAAATGAGGATTAAAGAACCTGCGAGTGAAATTTTTTCGCCCGTGTAATAGCTTTTCGGGTGAAATTTAAAATCAATGGTATGTTCACCTGCAGGAACGCGCATAGCCCTTAACAGGTAATTGGTCCTGAAGTATGTTGCGGGGCTTCCGTCAATATATGCTTCCCAACCTTTGTCGTAAAATATCTCTGAGAATACTGCAATCTGTTCGGTGGTGTTTTTTGCTTTATAAGTCAGATGGTTTGGAAGATAATTTGCAAGGTTAATATTTGCAACGGTGTCTTTTTGTGGTGTATATCCTTCAAGCATTGACTCATAGCGCTTGTCAATCAGAACCTCTTTTAAAGGATTAAAAGAAGCAACAGATTGAATTTCCTCATCGGCATCGGCCACTATTTTATAATTGTCAACAAACCAGGCAGCTCCGGGTTCATGTTTATTTACAAGGGGCGGGGCTTCGGGATTATAAATGATGTACCGGGTATTTAAAATGTTCAATGCATTAAGCCCTGCCATGGTTGAATCAACAGCCTGCGGTGTGGCATTGCCCCGGAGAGTTGAAATAAGTCTGTTGAGCTCATCAATTATTGAATAATCAATCAGTTCCTGGTAGCGCCGCATTTTAGCCCCGTGGTATCCACCAACGGAATGATGGAAATAAGAAGTGGTCGCGTCCTGAAAAGGGCTAACCGTGAGGTTCAAAACCCTGTAGCCGGGTTCCTTGTCTTTGAGGATTATCAGGTCAGCGGTAGATGGCGTAAATACAGCATTATTCTCTTTTTTAGTCATAAAATTATCGCTGTTCAGGTATCTTTTGTCAACCGGCCACAGGTCAATTAAAAACAGTATGGCCAGGCTGCCCACCAGGTAGTTAACTTTTAGTTTTTTATTGATAAACAGGTAGATCAGGCCGGCGACCAATAGTATAAATACCAGCGAACGAAACGCATCTGCCCTTACAAGGTTTTTTCTGTCATGTATAAAAGCATCCACAAGCACCCCCTGTCCCTGGTTGACCATCTGTTCATCCGATGCTGCAGAGAGTCCGAATACCCCCGGGAACAGAATGAGAAACAGTGTAATGCCGCCAAGAATATACAATGGATATTTCAGGTATTTGATTAGTTCTTTTTTATCAAAATCACCATTGATGATCTCCCTTATTGCCAACATTCCCAATAAGGGCATGGCAAACTCTGCAATGATGAGGGTCATGGAGACCGACCTGAACTTATTATAACCCGGAAAGTGGTCGAGCATAAAATTTGTCAGCAGCGGGAAATGTCTTCCCCATGATAACATAATGGAAATAACCGTAATGGTAAACAACCACCATTTCAACCTTCCTTTGATCACAAACAGCCCGAAAACAAACAGGAAGCATACCACTGCACCTGCATAAACAGGTATGGTATGCGGCTGGTCGCCCCAGTATGAGGGTAACCGGGGCAACATCTGTTTGGCATAGGCAGTGCCTCCTTCAGACCTTTTAAGCAGGTCATAGCTTTTGGATTTGGTACCGAAAGCCGATGGGGCTCCTTTAATATTCGGGACGAGCAGGCTTAACGATTCGTCAATGCCCACGCTCCATTGTGTGGCATAATCTTTATCCAGCCCGCTGGTTTGGTTTTCTGTGTTGGCAGTGAGTTCAGATGGACCGCGAATGGAATATTTTCCGTACTCGTAGGTTGTCCACAGTGCCGCGATGTGGCTCGAGACAGCAAGACCAGCAGCTACAACCAATAACAGAAGCGGTTTATATAATTCGACCACCTGCTTATTTCGAATAGCTGCAACAAGTTCGAAGATTCCGTAAATGACGATAATAAGGAGTGTATAATAGGTAATCTGTAAATGATTTATCAGCAACTGCAATGCAAGGAACAAACCGGTCACAGCGCTGCCGAGCAGCATCTTTCCCCTGAAAGCTGTATAAACCCCCGCAATAATAGGGGGCATATAACCGAGGGCCCATACTTTGGCAATATGTCCTGCCGAAATGATGGCGAAAAAATAGGAAGAAAAGCCATATGCTATAGCACCTGCAAAGGCAAGCCAGGGTTTAACGCGAAATAAGAGGAGGGCGATGTAGAAGCCGAGAAGGTAGATGAAAATATAAGATACAGGTCTGAATCCTGTGGCTGTAAAAATTTTATGTAAATTACTTATTTTATTTCCAGAATACAGTGTTGATATTAGATATGCCGGCATGCCGCCAAACATGCTGTTGGTCCATAAAGGTTCTTTATTATATTCAATCCTGAAATCTGCAATTTCTTTAACTGAACCGTTATACTGAATTATATCATTCTGGTAAATTTTTTTACCTTCTAAAATATCTGGTGAAAAAAACAAAATGGATATTAACAGGAATCCAACTATAGATAAGAAATGAGAAACAAAAACATTTAACAATCTTTTGTTCATTTTTTAGTTTTTTTAGCAAAGTAAAACTAAATACTTTGCAAAACAAAATAATTCAATTTCGACTTAAAATCAAAATTATATTTGTAAGCAATTTTCGAACAAAAACAGGTAGAGAAATATTGATAAATAACTCTATATCTGATTTTTTGAATAAAGAATAATGGCGGCACAATAATACTGTTGCAGTAATCAGGGTTAGGGTAATTAATCCTTTTCCTAACATGGATGTAAAGACAATATTGATAAATGTTATCAATAATAGCATAGTTGATATCAGGAGTGAAATGTTTCTTTTGATCCGAAATTTTCTATTCAAAAAAAAGTGTATAATTATAGCATTTATTGAAAATACCAACATAGTGGATATGGAAGCACCATTATAACCTATTAACGGGATAAGAAAAACATCACCGGTTAAGTTCAATAAGGCAAGAATAATGCCTATAATAGACAAGAATCGCGTTTCGCTATAAGCTATTAGAACAGCGGAAAGCATATAATTAATAAAACCAAATGCTTGTGAAGCAATTAATATTTTAAGAGGAGTTATGGATTGTTCGAATTTATTACCATAAATAAGAATAATTAAATAATCAATAAAATAAACTGTTACAGACAGAATAACAAATCCGATCAAAGTAATCTGGGGAGTTAATCGAGTAATATATAAAACAATTTTTTCAGTTTGATTTTTGCTTTTAAATAGAATTATTATAGGTACAGTGACTGCAATTATGCCGGATGAGATTATGTATTTGCCGGCATTGAATAACTTGTAGGCTGCACTGTAAATACCGACATCATTCATTGTCAGAAAGTATTTTATTGCATATAAATCAATCCAGTCAATAATATAATTTGACCAACTTCCAAAAAAAAGAGGAAGTGAAAAAAGCAACATAGCTTTAATAATTTTGGTATCTATTGTAAAAGGGAATAAATATTCTTTTTTTATATAGAAAAGGCCGATTATTATAATAAAAAGGTCAGTAAACAAAAAAATTAAAATGATATTCAACACATTGAATTTCTTTATTATAAGTGCCAATAATAAAATGAAAATGCAAATTAAAAATTTGGGTAAAATTCTATCTAGGAATGAGTGATGCTTAAGATGATTTATTGTTTTAAGTAGCTGGAATATATAGTTTTTCAGGAAGAGTAGAATAAATCCCAAAATAATAACGATTCGAAATGAAAAGTTTTGAGTTATATTAAAGAAATCTAATATGGTTTTTTCGAAAATAAAATACAGGATTATTGTTAATATCAACAAAAATGAATTGATGATTAGGAAAGAAGTATTTACTTTATGAAGATGATTATGTTCATCATACTCTACTTTACCAAACCTTAAAATGCTATAGCCCATCCAACTAAACGAAAAAAAATATACAAGAGAGATGAATGATAAAATAAGGCTTACCATTCCATAATCGTCTACTTTAAGATATCTTCCCTGAAAGGCTTCTGAAACAAGCATTAGAGGAATGGCAAAAATATTTGCCAAGTAAATAAATAACAGATCAGAAAACGATTTTTTTACTTCTTTCATTGGTTAAATTCTTATCCATGCAGACGGAATAATATTATTTCTGTCATTTATGTTTTTCCATTTTTTTGGGGCAATTACAATTTTTTCTTCATTTTGGTTGAGAAAAGCACCCCACCAACTAAATGAACTGTTGGCTATTATATTGTGCTTGCAATGTTTCATAAGCCACATATCTTTAAAGTTATTTCCAGCAATATTTTGATCAACAAAGTGGCATTGCTTTAGAAAGCAAAAATTTTTTCTGCACCATTGAATATCGTCTGAAAATATATAAAAGACTGGTGAATGAAGAAATTCTTGTATTTTGTGTATAGAATTATTGTAATAATCTGCAGTGCAAATGTTACCGAAAATTGATGCATTTGTTTTTGATAAATAATCATTCCTTCTCACATGTAGGCTTACAGAGCAGGTATTTTCAATTTGTGTTCTTAAAGAAAAATCTTCATGGGAAAAAAGGGTTTCTTTAAATTCAAATTTTTCTTTCAACAAGGAAGGCTCAAAGGGTATGTAATTCAAGTCCTGCCAGTATCCATCAAAAACAATAGTCGAATCTGGTTTGAAATTCCTGAAATTAAAATTATCACCATCAGTGTAATATTTACCTAATAGTCTAAGAGCTTTTTTTAAACCTTTACCAAAAAATTGATTTTGATTAATATTTAACAACAATGAAACGAAGGTCGATGGACGATTGAATGTTAAATTAAAAACCGTATCTATTTTAATATTCGTATGAGCATAATAATGTGAAAACCATGAATCGTCATGGCAGATTTTGAAACCTAATTGGTTAAGTTTTAATGAAAATGCAAACTGAAACATTTGGTTACCCAGTCCGCCAAATATTTTAATTATTTTCATTTGACTATTCTTAATTATTAATTGAGTGATACCCATTTTTAAAACGAGCAATAATCCTGTTTGAAAATAAAAGAAATCCTATCTGACTAGGTTGCGGTTGCTGTTTGGTCTGGAATCGTTTGTTGGACATAATGGATTATTTGAAATATAGGTATTTGTCAACAAATATGCTGTTTATATAAGTATCAGCATAAAGAAAGTAGTTTTTGTGCAGGAGAAATTTGATTAATTCTTGATTTTTCTTTTGTTCTTTTTTTATTGGTGAATAGGTAAGGGTTTCGGCACATATTATTGCAGGTCGATATTTTTCAAAATCAAGTGTTTTAAGGATATCAAAATCCCATCCTTCAACATCTATAGAGATAATATCAGGAGTAATACCCTTAAATAGCTTATTGATTAATTCATTAAGAGGTATGACTTCAACATCAATAGTTTTTAAGAGTTTTTCACCATTCGAAATATAATTATTAACATCTTCCTTTGAAAAAGTACTTAAAGTATGAGAAGAAAAGACATAAAACTTCATTGCGCCTGCAAAACCGGCACTTATTCCTTTATTTATCACAATATCTTTGCTGCGTTTCTTTTTAATAATTTTGGCGAGGACTGGGTTAGGTTCAACACAAATCCCTCTGCAATTATTTTTGTAAAACAGGTAGGTATTATTGAATAGTACGGGATGATTGGCTCCAATATCAAGATAATTTGGATTAAGAATGTTCATTGAATTTAAAACATATTGAATAATAATATCTTCACCCGATTGTGAGAAGCTTTTTTTTGATCTGAAGATCTTTGTTTTAATCAATCTTCTAATCCTGGTAATTATCTTTTCAAAGATTTTTTTTTTATCTGGTAAATTCATAAATTCCGCAACCATAATTTATATTTTTTACTTCAGAGGGATTACAGTTTTCTATCAGATCTCCGTTATCATTAACGTAACTGAAAGAAATCAATGTTAATTTATTAAAAACTTCAGGTATAAAAACAGGATCATAAATGCGATGTGCATTAAATTCCATTCTTGACCTTCCTATTGGGACAGAGAAATAAAGTCTCCCACCAGGCTTCAAGATTCTGGTTAGTGTTTGCATAGCCTGGATATCTGCAGATGGATCAATTTTGTCTCCATATCTGCCTAAACCAAAATGTTCAACCGAGTGCAAGGCAGAAACAGAATCAATAGAATGATCAGGTATTTGTATTAAAGTAGTTGCATCATCTTGTATAAAGGAAAGATTATTTACTTCTGACTCTAACCTACGAATATCTACAACAATGACTTTTCTAAACACCAGCAAATGACCAATAAAACCATCAATTCGTGAACCGATATCATAATGGTTTTCTGGATTTCTTTCATAGATTTTTCGGGCCACCAATATATCCTGGTGAAAATAATGACCTTTAGCTTTCCCTGCTTGATCAAGAAAGTCATAAAGACATACGTGAAGATTTCTTATTTTAAGTGGAAGGTTATTCTTCTGATATTTTTTATATTTGAACGCATCAGATACAAACTTTATTAAAGATTTGATATATAAAGGAAAAAACTTCATCCATGAAATTATTCTAACTAATATTCGACGGTAAAATGGATATTCGAGTAATTTTTTACGTAAGTTAGATAACATTATTTCCAATTAAATTATTAAAAGTTTCAGCAAGTATTTGTGTTTGATGCAAGCGGTTGTATTTTTCAATTTCTTTGTAATTCGGGAAATATGGCAATACCTCACCATTGGCAATATTAAGAAAAATATTCAAAATTTTCTGACTATCCGAAGGATCTAAAATAGTGCCCGATGCAGTGTTTTTAATTAATTCAGCACATACTCCATTTTCCGGGATTATTGCAATTATGGGTTTGGCTGCAGCCAGATATTCATAAGTCTTGCTTGGAATCCAAAAATCAGATTGTTTTTCGGGAAGAATTAGTAAAAGGTAGTTGCTCGATAGCATATAATTCACTGCTTCATAATGAGGGCAAAAGGGGATATACTCGACTATTTCATCAAGATTCTTTTCTTTAATAATAGTCATATCAGTAGGTGTTAATCTGCCTACAAAACGGAGAACAATTCTTTCTTTTAATTGAGAATTACAGGTAGAAATGATATTTAGTAAATACCCTGCATTGTAATTATCATAAAAGTAACCAGTATGGGTGATAACAATTTTCTGATATTTAGTCCTTTTATCTGAATCATTATTTATGGTAAAATCTTCGGGATCAAACCCATTAGGTATAATACTTATCTTATTCTCGCTTATATTAAAGTTTTTAATAATATTTTCTTTATTTAGGGATGTATTGGCAATAATATGATCAGAAACGCGAAGTATTTTTTCTTCAAGGCTCATAATTTTTTTAAATAATTTAGGTGAGCGTTTTTGAAAATTAAAACTGAAAGGATCCCTAAAATCTGCTACAACAGGAAGAAACCACTTCCTTTTAATCCATTCTGAGAGTAAATGAAGTGAATGTGGAGGTGATGATATAAATACCAGATCAATCTTTTCATTTTTTAGAATTTGTTTTATCTTCTTTTTCGAGAACATCAACCACTGCCTTTGATAATCAGGAAATAATAAATAATTATTAATCAAATGAATTAGGAAATTAATTCGCAGCGCGTAAAAGAGCTTAAAGATCCAGTTTAAATCCAAAATAAATGTTCTGTATATTTTAATATCTTGTGGTATTTCATTTAACAATTTGAAGTCTTTGGGAATACGCATAAAGAATGGATTAGGTGTACAAATTGAAACACGATAGTTAAATTTTCCTAAATATTTTGCAAACTTAAGAGTACGAAAAACACCTGCGCTGTTAGCAGGAGGAAAATAATAGGTGATGATTAATACATTTTTCATTATTTACTCAATAACATAAATAACCATAAAGGTTGTCTGAATGAAAAAATCTTATTTATAAGGTTACAGGTTTTGGTTAAAAGATTTCGCTTAGGTTTACTAAAGGTTTGATTTCCACAATGAGGACATATTGTATATTTACCAGGTGGATAATACTGCAGACCGTATTTTTGCCGAATGTTTAAAAGCCAGGGGAAATACTTTTTTACATAGGGTCCATGAGTACCATATCTAATAACTTTAAAATATTCATCTTCAAGAAGTTTTTTTAGGCTATCCACATTAAAACTATGAAGGTGGCCAAATGCGTGAAAAATTTTGTTACAAATAGGGCACAAAATACTATGAAAATTCAGGAACTCATCATAAGGTACTGTTATAAGAATGTATTTTTGAGTAAGCCTTTTCATTTCTAAAATGGCTTTAGTAATGCTCTCTTCTGGTAAATGCTCGAGTAACTCACTTGAAAAAACCAGATCAAAAATACTATCATCTAAGGGTATAATATCTGCTGAGCAAAGAATCTTTTTTGTTTTAACATAATTCAAAGCTTCGGCTGAATTGTCAATAGCTATAACCTCGAACTTTTTATCCAGACTGTTTGTGATCTTCCCGTTACCGCATCCTACATCTAAAATTGATTTTACATCTTTAGGAATATAATCAAGAATAAATTCGGTTTTTTGGGTTAAAATTTCATCCGGGACATATGTTTCCCAAATGCCTTCAAGTTGAAATAATTTTTTATTGTACATTTACGCAAAAATACTTATAATAAAGAATGAGGCAAAGTAAAAAATGTATTTTACTGATATACCAAGATTTTTCTTCATTTGTGCGTTATGATTATCAAATTTTAAGCAAAAAGCATAAAGTAGTTTTATATAGGCTGAAAATTAGTAAAAATATTTTTAGAACGATCTATTATTTAATTCGCTTTTTGCTCTTTTTTTTCAGAAATATTTTTCGTGTCAGAATTATATATTGTTGGTTTGCAGACTATCATTCTATTCTACCTGCCTTTTTCTCAGTAATATTTAAAAAGCCATTTTTCATTTCGGTGGGAGGTTATGATGCAATATACATACCTGAGTTGAAATATGGAGTGTATAGTAATTTTTTCAGATCATTTTGTGCAGGTTATGCACTGAAGCATGCAGTTGGGTGTTTATGTGTTACCGATTCAATTATAAACAACCTAAAGAAACGATTTGGAGAGAGAGTAAATCTTTATATCATACCAACAGGATATGATGTGGAAAGGTTTACATTTCGGAAAGAACATCCTGGGAAATGCATTCTAACTGTAGGATTGGTGTCTGATTATAAAACACTTAGGATAAAAGGACTTAACCGATTTGCTGAACTTGCAAGACTTATGCCGGATTACAGATTCATTATGGTTGGTGTGTCGACCAACATGAAAATCTATTTAGAACCAGTTTCTGATAATTTAGAAATATATGAGCCTGTTGAACATAGCAAACTCGTTTCGTTTTATCATCAGGCAAGAGTTTATACACAATTATCTATTGATGAAGGATTACCGAATGCTGTTTGTGAGGCAATGTTATGTGGATGTATACCAGTTGGAACAAAAGCTGGGGGCATTCCTATGGCTATTGGTAATGTCGGATTCCTAATCAATGAATGGAATATCGAAGAATGTATAAAACTTATTCATGAAGCATTTGATTCAAAAAATGATCAATTGGGCAAAAGGGCAAGAGATTATATAATCAGAAAGTTTACTTTGGATAAACGGGAAGCATCTTTAAATAAGTTGTTTGATTCATTTTAACTTTTAAAAGTTCTGAACCACAATTCTAACATTAATAATTGCCAGATCTTTTTACCATAGCGGTAATCACCTTTTAAATATTGTGAATATATTTTTTTTATTAATTTATGGTTATAAATATCCCTGTTCTTAAAATCAGGAGAATTAAAAATTTCTGCAACAAGTGGCTTGTATTCATTTCTTAACCATACACCTTCGCCTGGGGAAAGAAACCCGATTTTATCCTTTCTGTTTAAAATATCCCGGGGTACAATGGCCTTAAGCGCTTCGCGATGAATGTATTTGCCATAGTTGCCATTAATCTTATAATATGACGGCAAACTAAATACCAGTTCAGCTAACCTGTAATCGAGAAAGGGTACCCTGCTTTCAATTGAATGCGCCATTGAATTCCGGTCTTCGAAATGAAGAAGGGTTTGTATGGATGTGGACATCATCTGATTGTAGAGAAAATTAGATAAGCGGGATGTCCTTAATTGCTTTATCTCATTTAACTCAATGCTTTCCGGGGGCTTTCTAAGCGGATTGAATGAGGTTTTTAGTTCCAGGTTATACAGTGTTTTTTCGTTAAAAAGAAATGATGCCAGTATTTTATATTTTTTTTGGATAAAGTTACCCTTCTGGTTATGTTTCAAATAATCAGGAAATTCCTTAAAGAAACGTAAAAAACTCATTGAAGATAAAAGGTCTGCGTAATATCTGTAAAACCCATGGTTATAGCCTGAAGTTAATTCATCGCTTCCCTGGCCATCGAGCAGAACAGTTACATTGTTTTTCTTCGACAATTCCATGACATAAAACTGTGCCACGGGACTTGAACTTTCCAATGGGTAGTCATGGTGCCATACGATTTTTTCAAGGTCGCTCCAGACCTGTTCAGGAGAAGCTGAAATGTAATGTGCTTTTGACCCTGTTTTTTCAACTACAAGGTTTATCCATTTACGTTCATCAAATTGAGGGGAATAAGTGTAATAAGATGAAAAAGTCTTGAATTGCCTTTCAGTAAATCCTGATGCAACAGTTACAATTGCTGATGAATCAAGGCCACCGCTCAAGGTACTTCCCACTTCTACATCACTTCTCATACGAAGTTTTACGGCATCGGTAAAAAGTTCACGATATCTTTTACAGGCATCAGTAAAACTTAATCTGGATTTTTCAAAATTTAAAGGGTTTAGATCGTAATATCTTTGAATATCAAGTTTGTTATTTTTTATTATCAGAAAGTGCGAGTGGGGAAGTATTTTAACATTTTTAAAATATGTATTATCAGAGTTTATGGTAAATGCCCCTATGGCAAAGCTTTTGTAAATCACACTTTCATCTGTCTTTTTGTCAATGTCCTGCGATATAATTTGTTTTACTTCAGAACCAAATAAAAAGACTTTACCATCGAAATAGTAATTAAAAGGTTTAATGCCAAAGCGGTCCCGGGCACAAAACAGTATTTTTTTTGTATTGTCCCATAATGCGAATGACCACATGCCGTTAAACCTTTTTAAACAGGCAGTTCCCCAGTGAAGGTATGCATTTATAATGACCTCGGTATCGGTGCCGCTTTTAAAAGTATATCCGAGTTGAATTAGTTCATTGCGAATTTCGATATAGTTGTAAACCTCACCATTAAAAACAATCCAGATTGTCCCATCATTACTGGACATTGGCTGATGACCTTTTTCGGTGAGGTCGAGGATTGAAAGTCTTCTGAAACCAAATGCCAGATTGGCTCCTATTTCATTTTTGAGGGGGAGCAATTGCGATTTTAATACCGATAGGGTGTCATCCCCATAACAATGACAATATTTTCCTGACCTGGTATTTAAAAATATGTATCCTTCATCATCAGGCCCCCGGTGATGAATAAGATTGGTCATCCGGCAAATTTTTTCAGGATGAACAGGTTTATTGTCTAAATGATATATCCCGGAAATGCCACACATATGGTTTTAAATAATTAGAACAATTCAACTAATGTTAAGTCAATTACTATTTTTTATGATTTCAACTAATTCTTCAGTTAATTTTTTTCTTGAGTATTTTTTATAATTCTGATTCTTTTGGTTTCGGATTTGGCGTTTATTGATAATTTCTTTTAAGAAATTCACAACTCCCGTTAAATCTTTATAACCAAATGTTTTTCCAGCTTCACATTCACTGATTATTTTAGCAGCATCGCCATTTACCGGACCAATACATAGCACAGGTTTTTCTGCAGCAAGATATTCAAATAATTTTCCGGTCAGGATTCCTTCGTTTTTTTTCATGTCAGGGATACACAACAACAATAAAGTTGCTTCATGCAAGAGTTCAACAGATTTCATGTGGGGCACATAAGAAATATATTCTGTGATGGCTTCAATACCTTTTTCAGTAACAATTTTTTTGATATCGTTATCTACTGTGCCAACAAATCTTAATCTTAACCCAGGGAATTCATCTTTCAGCTCAGACAGGGCATCAATGGCCACATTTATACCATATAAAGCAGTGATTGTTCCCGTGTATGTAATAAAAAAAAGATCTGAGCTAAAGTCCGGGAAGGTTCTGGAAAAGTCCCTGTCATCATAGCCGTTAGGAATAACCCTGATTTTATCAGCTTTCAATTTGGAAGTTTTTTCAGTAAAGTAATTCTTAACGGAATTGCTGACAGTAATAATATAATCTGAGTTTTCCAATACTTTTCTTTCATATGTTTTGTCAATGGTGCGGGCAAGCGAGGTATGCAAAAACTGGTTGTAATAATAAATATCTGTCCATGGGTCGCGTAGGTCAGCAATCCACCTGATATTGAATTTCTTTTTGAGTTTTAGTCCTATCAGTTGGGATGAGTGTGGTGGGCTTGAGGTTATTATGGTCTTGATTTTATATTTATTAATTAATTCACCGGCTTTTTTCAGAGCAGTCCGGTTCCAACCCCGACGAGGATCGGGTATGAAGAAATTACCTCTTATGAAATTGACTGTTTTTTTAAAAATGCTTTTATTGTCCGATTCAAGGCCGCCTACAGGTAAACTTTTTTTACCCGTTAATTCTTTAAATAGCTCAAATGGTTCAAAAGTTTTGGTTCTGTAAGTTTCAATATGCTTTGCCTCTTCAATAAGACTGGTGTCCTTTACCTGGTATGAAGCTGAGTCAGGGTCTGCGGTTAAAATTATCGGATAAATATTGAATTCGGGCAGATAATTGCAAAACTTCAACCAGCGCTGAACCCCCGGGCCGCCTGCAGGTGGCCAGTAGTAAGTAATGATAAGAATTTTTTGATTCCCGGTTTTTTCCAAGTTCCCTTCAATATATTGAATTGCAAAAATATAAAAAGTGAACGGAAACCAAACCGGAAATCAATATTTGATTTTTTCTAAATAGTTAATTAAGAATTTCATGGATTAACTTGGTAAATAATTATTTTTTAATCACTAACTCATGACCTAATATTTTACCTCTTTTGTTTATAACATTTATAATATATGAACCGGCAGGAATATTCGTCATATTCAGAATGTTATAATTACTGTTCAATTCATCTTTTCTGACTACTTTACCATCTGTTGTATAAAAAATAGCTGTGGACTTGCTTAGATTTTCAGAATCAGAATATATTGTTATTGTGTGGTCAATGGGATTTGGAAATATACTTATTGAACCAGTAACTTCCTGAGGTGTTTTAGAAATGGAGTTAAAACTGATTTCGCCCGGACAATCAAAAGATGAGAATACTAAGGTCCCTGAATTGTCAAGTGTACCTCTCCAGCATTTACCATCAGGTGATTTCATGATAATTCCCCGATCAATATCGCTAATAAAAATATCTCCATCAGAAACTTGTAATTTTGTCAATGGATTATCGGTGCCGATTCCAATATTTCCATCTGCAGTTATTGTCATTTTTTGATCACCATAGCTTGGCGAGGCACCTGTTGGATGGTTTGTCCTTGAAGTAATTTTCAGCTTGTTATCATCTGAGTTATCAATACCTATTGAC
>JAFGSC010000143.1 GCA_016934875.1 Candidatus Atribacteria bacterium | reverse complement strand
GGCAGGGATTTAACTGATCTTGCCAGGGAGGATAAATTGGATCCTGTGGTTGGAAGAAACAATGAAATTCAAAGGGTGATTCAGATATTAAGCCGTAGAAAGAAAAATAATCCTTGTCTTATCGGAGAAGCCGGAGTTGGTAAAACAGCAATTGTGGAAGGTTTAGCCCAGAAAATAGCAAATCATGATGTTCCGGAAATCTTAAAAAATAAGAGGATTATTTCGCTGGACCTTGCTTTAATTGTTGCGGGAACGAAATATCGTGGTGAATTTGAAAAGCGTTTAAAGAGGATCGTAAAAGAAGTACAGAACTCAAATGATGTGATTTTGTTTATTGATGAATTTCATACGTTGGTAGGAGCAGGAGCAGCCGAAGGCGCTATTGATGCATCGAATATTTTAAAGCCGGCTTTAGCCAGAGGGGAAATCCAGGCTATTGGTGCAACAACCACCGATGAATATCGTAAGTATATCGAAAAGGATAAAGCGCTTGAAAGACGTTTTCAACCGATTAATGTGCCGGAACCGTCCATCGATG
Source organism: Candidatus Atribacteria bacterium (assembly GCA_016934875.1). Taxonomy (GTDB): domain Bacteria; phylum Atribacterota; class Phoenicimicrobiia; order Phoenicimicrobiales; family Stramentimicrobiaceae; genus JAFGSC01. The sequence goes on along the minus strand of JAFGSC010000143.1, from coordinate 2,290 downwards.
AGGCGATCGAGATTTTAAGAGGACTAAGGGATAAATATGAAGCGCATCATAAATTAACCATCAGCGAACAAGCAATCGTCTCAGCAGTCAAACTTGCCGCTAGATACGTATCGGGACGGTTTTTACCGGATAAAGCCATCGATGTAATTGATGAAGCCTCTGCACGTGTCAAATTAAAAAATACTGTTTATCCACCGGATGTAAAAGAGGTTGAAGATCAGCTGTTAAAAGTAAAGAAAGAGAAAGAGGCAGCCGTAAGATTGCAGGAATTTGAAAAAGCTGCCAGATTAAGGGATAAAGAAAGAAAATTTGAAGAACGATACGATGAAATTAAAAGGGAATGGGAAACCGGAAAAACAAAAAATAAAATTGAAGTAACAACAGAAGATGTAGCAGAAGTGGTCTCAAGCTGGTCTGGTGTCCCCGTTTATTCCCTGAAAGAAGAAGAAGCCAAAAAGCTTATTCGAATGGAAGAAGAGTTGCACAAGAGAATTATTGGCCAGGATGAAGCGATTAATGCGATATCAAGGGCAGTTCGAAGAGCTCGGGCTGGAATGAAAGATCCTAAAAGACCGATTGGCTCATTTGTTTTTTTAGGACCTACAGGCGTAGGGAAAACCGAATTGGCAAGGAGTTTAGCTGAATTTTTATTCGGAGACGAAAATGCCATGATTAGCCTGGATATGTCTGAATATATGGAAAAATTTGCGGTATCACGTTTAGTGGGAGCTCCTCCTGGATATGTCGGGTATGAAGAAGGCGGCCAGTTAACGGAAAAGGTACGAAGACGCCCTTACTCTGTAGTTCTGCTTGACGAGATCGAAAAGGCTCATCCGGATGCATTTAATATTCTTTTACAAATATTTGAAGACGGAAGGCTCACGGATGCCCAAGGAAGAGTCGTGGACTTTAAGAATACAGTGATCATTATGACATCGAATGTTGGAGCAACCTTAATCAAAAAAGGAACATCTTTAGGTTTCCGAGGCACGAGTGAACCCGAGCAAATGGCTTATAAAGATATTAAAGAAAGCGTAATGGGAGAATTAAACAAGACATTTAGACCTGAATTCCTGAACCGTATCGATGAGGTTATTGTATTTAAGAGTCTTACTCAAGTAGAAATTGAGAAAATTGCAGATTTGATGATTAATGAAGTAAGAGAATTGCTGTCTGAACAAAAGATCACTTTTACTGTGATGAAGAATGCCAAGGATATTTTATCCAAAGAAGGATATGACCCCAATTTCGGAGCAAGACCGTTGAGAAGAACGATCGAAAGATTAATTGAGAATCCTATATCTGAAAAAATACTTTCTGGGGAGATCAAGGAGAATGACCAGATTGTTATCAAGGGGAAAAATGGAGTGATCGTTTTTGAAAAGAATACCAAGGCGGTAGAGAATAAAGAGAGTCAAAACCATCGCGAGGATCGCGATAATGGGAAAGAATAATTTTTATTGATTGAATCCATTTGTTTATTCATAATGGATTAATCCGTATTACCGGAATGAAAAATAATTATAAGACCAAAACCTATTTTGAATGCGAAAAATGTCATTATCAAAGTGCACAGTGGCTGGGACGTTGTCCCAGCTGTGGTGCATGGAATTCTTTTGTAGCCAAGGAAAGAATTGAGGGGAATCATCCAATCATTGCTGACAAAAAGGGAAATGATGCTAAACCACTCGATTATTTCCAGTTTGAAGGTATTGATCATCGTTACATGTCTGGCATCAAAGAATTTGATCGTGTTTTAGGAGGAGGAGTTGTCTCTGGCTCTGTAACTCTTATCGCAGGAGAACCAGGAATCGGGAAGTCTACTCTTATTCTTCAAGTTGCAGATAAGCTGGCAAAAAATGCTGGCAAATTGCTTTATGTTACTGCTGAAGAGTCGATCAAACAGGTGTATATGAGAGCAAAAAGATTATCTGTGCATTCAGAGCAGCTGTATCTTTTAGCTGAAACCGACCTTGATATGATGATTGCACAGATGGAACGGCTGAAACCTAAGATCACGATAGTTGACTCGATTCAGATCATCAATGATACTTCAATACCTTCGACTCCAGGGAGTGTGAACCAGGTAAAGAATTGTACTTATCGGCTAATGGAAATTGCCAAGAAAAATAATATTGCTGTGATCATTATTGGGCATGTGACCAAAGGAGGTGAAATTGCCGGACCTAAAACTTTAGAGCACATGGTTGATGTTGTACTCTATCTCGAAGGAGAAAGGCTCCAATCGTTCAGGTTATTAAGGGGTATTAAAAATCGTTTTGGAGCGACG
>JAFGSC010000142.1 GCA_016934875.1 Candidatus Atribacteria bacterium | reverse complement strand
TTTTTTTTAGCTTCGCTATCCGTTTTCACGTGGAATAGCCATCCGCTTTAAAATGGAATCACCATCCGGATTCAATGGAATACACAAACAAGTTGTGGATGTTCAATATTTATATATATTGTCCGTTCTGAACCAACATAAAGGGCTCTATTCGCATCTTTGCTCATCGGCTTAAATTCGACATGAAAACCCCCTCTTGAATGAGAGGAGTTTCCCTCACCATTTGAAGGTTTTCCCAATTTCTCAGAATTAGGAGAACCTTTAGTAACCTGAGGCGAAAGAGTTCGTGGGTCTTTTCCGCTAACTCTTCTACCTCCTTCAGAACCAAAATCGCCTTGTGGTTCCACTATTTCAGCTGGGATTTGTGATCCAAAGATTAAATCGTCGTCATTAGTCCCACTAGAAACCTTCTCCGTCCCGGTATCAAAACCTTTAGTTCCTCTAGCTTTAGCCTTAAGCAATCGGGAACGAAAATCCTGAAAATCTTCATTAATAATATCAGCAATAGACTCCGCCTGTTTTGCAAGTTTTTTTGCATTCTCACTTGCTTTACGTTCTTTTTCATCCTTTACTAGCATTCTACGAACTGAATCTGCTTTACTGCCAATAAAAGTATAGATGGCACGCACTATTTCATTGCTCGGGTTTAAATGCATAGAACGGCTTAAATCAAACGGAGTAATTGGGGAGTTATCTTCATCAAGTTTAGGGACATCAATCTCCCCAAAAATATATTGAGCCATCTCTCTGCCATCAATTCCAGCTAATGTAGTTTCATGCCAAATACCATTAGAATATATTGAGACTCCAAAGAGATCTTTATCGAGAGGTTCACCTGCAACCCTTATCGTTAACTCTACATCACCTAAAATATCTTTTAGAGAGCCTTCTGGTTTGAAGCTATAAGTACTAACAGATACTGGTTCTGATATTTCACATTCATGATTATTTACATATACAGTTGCATTCCTCCATTTTGCTAAGTGACGTTCAATGTACTTAATAACGTCTGCTTGATTTAATTTTTGTAAATGAACATCTTCTATTTCGATAATGGTACCATTTTCTTCCTCTGTTGGTTTTTCTTTATCAATTGTTCTAACCGGGATTGGATCCTCCCTATTCATTTTACTTACCTCAGATCGCAGCAACTCAACTATTGATCTTTTTCCGTTTCGAACGGTTCTTACTCGTAAAACTTCAGCAATGCCAAATGCAGCCGATTTGCCTGTCCCAAACATGCCTCGAACAGGTCTGCCTTTTTTTCGATCTAAATTTTCTCCATGCATTATGAAAAAATTTTGCAATCCTTTCCAATCCATCCCCCTACCATTATCTTTTATAGAGATCTGTTTATTGCGGTTATCGATAGTAACAAAAACTATTGGGTTTGTTCCCTCCTCAATGTATTCTAAGCCGTTAGAAACATATTCCCAAATTACTAACTTTTCATTTTTAAACAAGGCGGCATTTTGGAGGAGATCTCTTGGAACATGAGATTTTACAAATAATTTATTTTCAGACTCAATCTTACTTGACATTTTTTCTTACCCTTTCGGCTAATATTTGTATCACATCCTTTAAATCTGGATCGTCATTAAAAGATGTAACAATCCTCTCGATCTTTTGATTCCGAATTTCTCCTTTTATATACTCATCTAATCTAAAAAAGGCCTCTGCTTCCTGAACTGTTACGGCCTTAGAATTATTGCTTATAACTTTTTTATAGGCTTCAGTACTCAGCATTCTTAATTTTTCACGATTATAATATATGGCTTCTTTTTTATTAATAGGAGGTCTGGATATATCAACTTTCCTGAAATCTCTGATGTTTTTCTTAGAAAAATCTAAGCCTGCTTGGGTTAATTGCCATCCATCTTTATGCAAGCCTATAATATAAGAACCATTTTTTGATTTCTTAGCATCCGATAAACTAGTTCTAACTTTTTCGATATTTATTTGATCTTGATATTTAAGCCAAACAAACCGCCCAGGTGCAAGTTCATTTGTTTTTACGGCAATATCTTCAGTGTCCACTAATTTTGAATCACCACTTAACAAATAGACTGATATTGTTACTATTTCGATATTAGAAAACGTCCTAGTCATATGAAGAAAAGCTCTCTATGTTGGAAATCATTCATTATTTAAGGCTAAAGCTATCTTTTTTGTTTTTGGTATTCGAGAAAGAATCCCTAACTGCTTTTACCTTTTTTTCAATAGCTTGAAATATTTTTTTAATATCTTCATCATTGTATTGATAATTTCTACGATTAGAGCAATTACTCAAGCTATCTAAATCATTTAATATTTTGGTTACTCTTCGTTCTGCGACTTTAATAAATCTATCTCTTTTTAAATCTTTATCCATAAAAAATTCCTATATTTTGATATATATTAACTATAATATACAGTATATGCAGATAAATGTCAATGCAATAATTATTATATTATGACTATAGATTGCAATATATAGCCATAAATATTCAATCGAAATAATAAACATTTTTCAATCTAGAGTGAGGATCGGGGTCAAAGCTTGAATAGTGCTTAATATTGGCATTCCTATCATTTCCTGCTCTGGGAGTCCTGGGGATCTGGCCTGCACAGTTGATAGACTGTGCC
>JAFGSC010000141.1 GCA_016934875.1 Candidatus Atribacteria bacterium | reverse complement strand
TTTTTTTCGCGGATGAGTCAATATAATCCATGAACGCTATCGATCTTTCTTTGAAAGAAAGGGTAATATTTAACCCTTGAATTCCTAGTGCCCTTACCCCCATGATTGCCTCTCTAAGGTTATCAGGTGTGATCTGAAACGGAAAATAGGAATAATTCAAAGAATAGTAATGAATAAAATGCTTTTGTATTAAAGGAGAAGGGCTATTTTCAATATGCTCTCCTAACAATCCAAGAATAGGACTATTCGATTCCATCAATTTACCTCCTTTTACCATTGATTTTCATTTTTTTTATGACACTTAAACTTTCTACAGATCAATTTTATTACCATACAAGCTCCCAAAAAAACAGATTTTCATTTCTAATCTCTTCTTTTTCTCTCTGTAACATTAAGAAACGAAATAAAAAAGGGCTATAGATAAAAAAACCTATAGCCCTTTATATATAAATATAAAGATACCATAGGCATCTTGATGTCTATGCCTATGGTATCTAATTCTTGATAGTTTATGTTACGATACTAAGGCATAAACATCACAGGTAAAATAATAATAATAGCAAAAGCTAAAACTAAATAATTCCTGGATCTGTTTCCTTAGCATTTTTTAATAAGACTCCTTATCATTTTATTGGTTAATTACTATCACAAATTTTTACCAATGTCAACATACATAAAACAATTATTTTTATAAAAATGCCAAAATCATGTTGATTACAAACGAACACTTTTTCCGCTTTGGGTCGATCTTTTAATTGCATCAATGACTCGGAGTGTTTCAAATGCATCATCTGCTGTCATTCTAGATTCTGTCTTTCCCATAATTAAATCACAAAAATGCTTCAACTCTTCTTCCAAAACATCAGAACGCTCAACTAAAAGATTTTGCCTATGCAATGGCCGATGCCAACCCTCACCGAATTCTTTCTCATAGGAGAATAAGGTCATAGAAGGAAACGCCAGACTAGCCTTTTCCCCGAAGAAGTAATAGCAATCAAAATGACTTGGATAAAAAAAAGAATATTCCTGAGTACAGGCTTCGTAAAACCAAGGGGAAGGACAATCATCCGTTAGAAAGATAGTTGCTAGGGCTCCGTTCTTAAATTGGATAATGATGACTCCAGCATCTTCGACTTGATTTCCCCTAAATTGATTAGTGGTATACGCTTGGACTCTGTCTATTTCCCCAATGATATAGCGAAGATCATCGACATCATGAATCGTATTGATTAAAAGAGGGCCACCATATGTTTTATCTATTCGCCAAGAACGCTCAAAATATTCGTCAGGTTTTTTCCCAACCCATAAAACGTTCGCGCCAATTACTTTCCCCAATTCTCCCCTTCTTACTGCATCTCTAGAACGATTAACTAATTTTGAAAAACGTCTATGGTGTGCTACCATAAATTTAATGTGAGATTGGCTTACAATCTCACATATTCGCTTTCCTTCAGAAATTGTGGAAGCGATTGGTTTTTCCAGCATTAGGGGAACTCCGTATTTGGCTGATTCCTCTGTGACTTCCACATGTAAATCATTGGGTAAAGCAGCAATTACACCATCTACCTCGTTTGCCATCTCTGTTAATAAATCCTTGTAATCTTTGAATATCTTAATATCCAGATCTTTTAATCTTGACTTTTCACTGACTTCTGATTCATCCACACTATATGACTTTAGTGCAGTTTCGATTGAAATATCTGCTACTGCTACCAGTTTTGCAAAGTTACAAGTCAATAATCTTTTAACGAATTTATAGCCGTGTGAAAGTCCTAAAACTGCAAGTCTAGGCTTAGTCATCAAATACTCCTTTAATTTTCCAAAATAACTGCTCCCTCTTCTCCTTCTTTAAAAACCCGGATGGCTACTTCTGCCTCTTCTAAGGGAAAACTATGTGTAATCACGGGCTCAGCTAATACCTTGCCAATCTCTATCCAGCGAATCGCTCTAATAAAGTGTTTGGTCAGAAGTGCTACGTCTCCGAAAATTGTTAATCCCTTCCTTATGACACTCACCGGAGCAATGGTTGCTTCAGGGTACAATCCAAAAGTAGAGACCCGTGCTTTAGGTCCTGCTACTTCAATAGCCATTGAAAAACATTTTGGTGAATTAGCAGTTTCAATGACCACATCGACTCCTCTACCTTTAGTTATATCCATCACCTTTTTAATTGGATCTTCTTTACTTCCATTGATGATAAAATCAGCACCCAATTGCTCGGCAATTTCAAATCTTTTTTTATCCTGATCGAGCCCTATCACGAAAACCTCTGTGACTCCTGACGCCTTTAAGGCTTGTAAATGGAAAAGTCCTATCTTGCCTGGCCCTATAATGACTGCCCTATCACCCAATACCGGCGCAACATGCTCTAAGGATCTAACAGTTAAACCAATAGGTTCTAAGCAAGAGGCGTTTTTAAAGGAAACGTTTTCTGGTAATTTATGCGCTGCATCCTCTGAAACTGCAATATATTCTGCAAAAGTACCATCACAGGTAATTCCCAGGTGTTCCCAATCATGGCACATATTTTTATTTCCTAATTTACAATCGATACATTTTCCACAACCCTGCAAAGGCTCTATCACCACTCGATCATTTATTTTTAAATCTCTCACTTCCTTACCGATATCTGCAATGATTCCAGCAGCTTCATGCCCAACAATAATTGGAATCGGTACCGGCTTACGTCCGATATACTTATTGTATAGAATAGATAGATCTGTACCACAGATGGCGGTCGTTTTAATTTTCACCAGTACATCATGGGGTCCTATTTTGGGAATTTCAACGTCCTGAACTTTATAAGCACCTGATTCTTCACTATATTTTACTAAAGCTTTCATCTCGTCATGCCTCCTAAATATTTAAAAACTAAAATCACTATTCATTTTATCTGTATCTGCCAATATTGTTGCTCTTCCTGATTATTCTGCACCGTGATTCACATGCTCCATTATAAGAAGAAATCAACTGATTCTATAAAATTGCTCATCAATTTCTGATGAATAAGTGCAATATTTGACTATAACTATATTAAAGAATACCTTGACTGGCATTCAAAAAAGAATCTTATTTGTGTACTTCAACATCGAAATGAACAATTTCAGCAAGCTTTTTGATATCTTCTATATGGTCTCCATAAACAATTGCCAGGTGGTGTCCGTAACTTCCCCTGGCAAGAGCTTGCCTAAACTCTCGTACGCCTCCTTTAATTCTGTAATAAACGACAGGGCTGCAAAATGTCTCTTCAAATACACAATCAAGGATTTCACCCAGGGCAACAATCATACGATCTCCATTGCGATTAAACCGCCCCATTGTCACCATCTTAGTTTTACCAGCAGACATATCTATCTGGACTTTTGTACCCCATCCTTCATAGGTAAAATGACCAAGTTGATAAGGCATTGGGGGGTTATCAAATCCTTCCATTTTTGTGCTCGGTACTGAATGATGAATCTCAAGAACCTCTTCATCAAAAGTCCGAGCTGGATTAAACAAGATGGCCGGGGTACCAAATTGTTGAATTTTATTTGAACCTTTTTTTACCAGAACAGGGTTACCCATAAACGCCGATTGTTTTGTTAAATACATCAGTACAATCGTTGCCATCAATACATTAATATCTTCTTCACAACTAGATGGGATTCTTTCGTCTTTTAGAAGCGAATGAGTTAAACAAGGTGTACATTGATGCCGCATGGGATATTTCGAAGCACACAGCCCAAAACAAGAGCAGGTAAACGCATTACATTCAAAGCGATCCATTAATTGCCGAACGGCTTTATAAAACTTTATATCCTGAATAATCCAGTCTTTTTTGATATTCGAGATTGTCGCGCCATTAAATAGAGAATCTGCCAAATTTTCAATATCTCGGGTTGTTTTCATTTTTTCAATCTCATCAAACACATTACGAAAAGGGATGCGAATATTGCCTATACCGTATTTTTGGTAAAGACCATATAAATCATGAATATTGGTATTTACAGTAACTGGAAACTGTTGTGTCTCAGATAATATTAGCATCCTGGTATATGCAATCGCTTTCCTCACTTGCAGTAGACTTACCAATTCATTAAATTCATCATAGTCATGGGCCATGTAAGCATCTAGGCCAATATCCCGATAAAAACCCACAACATCTATCGGTGTAGGACCCAAACTGATCATGGCAACGGGTTTTTTAAATTTTTCTATTCCTGGCACGCGATAAGTGATTAAAAATAAATCTACCTCGTTGATATCTTGATCAAGTTTCTCAAATTCCTTTTCCGGCACAACATAAGTTTCATCAAAACGAATCGTTACCGGTTCAAGAGTATTTACAGAATTGCATAAGTTTTCATTGAGTTCTTTCATCCATAATTGAAATTGCTCTTTTCCAATTTTAACTTCATAGGATGGCTCTAATTCCTCAGGTTTGCCGACTCTACATGGTCCTTCCCAAACACCAGAGTGTACCAAATGGCTAAATATAGGTTTCACGTTAACCTTCATATCCATTGCGTATCTCATAATCAAAAACCTCCTCGAGCCTCTCGACAAAATACCTAAACTAAAACGACAGTATACCTATATCCCCTCTTTATTACGATCTTTTTCATAAATTAAGTAGAAATCCTTGACTTTAGTCCACTTTTAATATTCACCTTTGAGTAAATATTTTGACTGTTTTAAACCTTTTCGGATGACTGTTGCTGTTGCACAGTTCGCATCCGTACAAACTTTCGAAAATTATTTGTCTAAAAGTTCTACATCTTCATATTTTTACGATTCAATTCAGAGCTATACTACTTTATCGAATCAAATTGGCTAAGAATAATACTGTTTGAGGAAAATAAGTGATAATGATCAGGGCAACCAATAGCGTCCCTATCAACGGCATTGTTTCTCTTATCAAATCCCTCATGGATACCTTGCCGATACCAGCAGTTACAAAAAGCAGCATGCCAAATGGTGGTGTTAAAAGACCGATCATCATGTTCAGGCAGATCATGACACCAAAATGAACCAGGTCAATGTTAAAATATTTTACCAGCGGTAAAATAATCGGAATAAAAACAAGCTCAGAAACATTGACATCCACCAAGGCACCGAGAATGATAAACAAAATATTCACTGTAACTAGAAATGCTTCAGGACTGCTTACAATACTACTCATGGACTGCACAACTACTTTTGATACTTGCTCGGATGTTACAATAAAGGAGAACCCGAAGGCACCCGCTATAACCAGAAAAATAGTTCCCGTGGTTCTTATCGTGTTGAGCAGTATTTTCCCTAAAGTCTTCAAGCTCAGCGTTCGGTAAACAATGAATGCAATGACGAGTGTGTAGGCTGCCGCAACCGCACCGGCTTCTGTTGGGGTCATAATTCCCGTATAAATGCCCATCAAAAGCACAACGGGTGTCATCAATGCAGGTATAGCCTGAAAAGTGCTACTTAAAAAATGCTTCAAGGAAATCTTTTCCCCAACAGGATAACTCCGCTTCTTGGAAATATAGTACACATAGATTCCCATAACGATACAAAGAATAATCGCTGGAATCATCCCGCCTAAAAATAACTTACCCACAGAGGCACCCGATAGCATGGCATAGATAACAAATGGAATCGACGGTGGGAAGATTGGCCCAATGACTGCCGTAGAAGCTGTTATTGCACAAGAGAAAGGCATATCATACCCTTCTTTTTTCATCTGTGTGATTTCCAATATTCCTAGTCCTGATGCATCTGCCACCGCGCTACCGGTCATCCCGGCAAAAATCAGTGAGGCCAATATATTCACATAGCCAGTTGCACCGTGTTTACGTCCAATAATTGATCTTGCAAAATCAAATATCTTGTCTGTTATCTGGCTAGCATTCATTACATTGGCAGTAAATACAAA
>JAFGSC010000140.1 GCA_016934875.1 Candidatus Atribacteria bacterium | reverse complement strand
GACGCAAAACCTCCTTTTTTATACTCTGAATTTCTGCCAACCAAGGAGTGTTGGTTTTCTCCTCTAGACAACCATTCAACTGATTTAAAATATTTTTCAAATCTCCGACAATAGGAATATGAGCGGTAACATTTTTCCCTATCTCTGCAGGATCAATATCAACATGGATCACTTCTGCATGCGGACAAAACTGAGTAAGATTACCGGTAATTCGATCATCGAACCTTGTTCCGAGAGCAATAATCAGCTCAGCCTTACTGATGGCTTGATTGGCAACATACTTACCATATGTCCCCAGCATTCCCAAAGAAAGAAAGTGATTTTCCGGGAAACTGCCAATACCCATGAGCGTCGTAACAACTGGGGTATTCGTTTTGATAGCAATTTTCTCTAATTCTTCAGATGCATTAGCATGGATCAATCCACCGCCAGCAATAATAACCGGCTTATTGGATTCCATGATCTTTAATGCTGCCGAACGAATCTGCCTAATATGTCCCTTATAAGAAGGCTGATATCCTTTTCGGTTGACTTTATCCGGATATTTGAAATGACAGCGAGCCAACTGAACATCTTTCGGCAAGTCAACCAGAACGGGTCCAGGCCTTCCACTCCGGGCAATATAAAAAGCCTCTTTCACGATTGCCGCCAGATCTTCAACTTTTCTTGCTATGTAATTATTTTTAGTAATTGGAAGGGTAATTCCGGTAATATCAACCTCCTGAAAAGCATCGGTACCCACCAGATAAGTCGGTACTTGTCCGGTAAATACAACAATTGGGATTGAATCAAGATAGGCAGTTGCCAAGCCAGTAATTAGATTTGTTGCTCCAGGCCCTGAAGTAACCACACATACACCCACTTCACCTGTTGCCCTTGCATAACCGTCAGCTGCATGGATTGCACCTTGTTCATGCCTGGTCAGTACATTCATAAAAGGAAGTTTTTCAGCCTGTCCAAACGCATCGTATAATGGCATAATAGCTGCTCCCGGTATCCCAAATATCACCTTTACCTTCTCCTGTTTTAAACATTCTACGATAATTTCGGTACCTGATAATTCCATTCTTTCCTCCTTTCTTTTTTCCTTAAGATAGATTCAATATTACTTCCATTTAATATAAATAAAAGACCCCTGCAAAAGGTTCTGCTATGATGGAATAAGGAACCTTCCGCTAGAGTCTTTTCTGCTCACGGTGTAATACGACTCATCTTTCTTAAAATGATGAATCTGGTATTCTATGCCACTCGGTCCAGACTTTTATCAATAATAAAACGGAACCCTAGGCATACTTCCTCTAAAAACAAAAAATCGCCCCCTTGCTCTATTGAGCAATATAGGGACGAAATGATATCGTGGTACCACCCTATTTTAGTAGAAAATGATGCTTTCTACCCTCATCTTTTAAAAGATTTCCAAAATCTTCAAATTTTCTTTTCCTTGAAAGCTTGAAGTGAGTTTCGGTAATGTTGACTACCACATTTCCACCCATTCGTGGCTCTCTTTAGCAACCTATTACTTAATTTCTTCTAGCCTATCAAAATATTGTTGAAATTTTACTAAGATACAAGGGAAATGTCAATATTTTTTTTTATATTAGAGGGCAAACCTTAAGTACCCCAGTAAATTTTTACGAAAACATCTCTATTCTTTTAAAATGAAGAGAACATTCTTTGAATTTTTTAAGTAATGATGTTTCACTTCAGAAAAGCCTATCTACAGTAGAAGATATCCCATTCTCGACATGAATGGAACTCTTGATAAGCCTTAAATTCTGAATCCTCCATCTATTTCTATTTTCTCACAGTCTTTCAGACGGTTCCTTCTACTGATTGCTTATAAAACAATTTATAATACAATAAACCTGTCCATTCATGCAATGCTCTCAAATTATGATCCCACGAAGTCCGGTTAGGCAAAATATCGAGTATGCCTGGTTTTGAATTTTCAAATAAATAATTCACTGGTGCTGGAACGATTCTCGCCTTACTATTTCTAAATATTCCAACAGAGCGACGCATATGAACGGCACTGGTTACCAGGATAATTTCAGGATGACCTCTATGAATGATTTCCTTAAGAGAAAACTTTGCATTTTCATAAGTCGTTCTCGATTGACTCTCTAAATAAATATCTTCGGATGAAACACCAAAATCCTCTAATACTTGCTTCATCATTATTGCTACTGGAGTCGTTCCACTTGAACCGGGCAGACTTCCCCCACTGACTAAAATAGGACATTTTATTTCACGATAGACCTGATAGGCCCCAAATAAGCGAGCTAATGTTATTTCTCCGATCTCAACATCGTCTTTCTTTTCCATAAGGCTATTTTCTACGATATCTCCACCTAAAACTACGATCATCGGTTTTTTTAGTGTTCCATGCTCCAAGGAATTTATTTGAAATGATGGAAAATCGTCTTCCAATGTTCTTAAAAAAGTATTCTCCCCCAACCAGGAACTCAGAAAAAATAGAAAAAAGACAGTAATAATGGTGAGACAACTTGCAACCTTCTTTTTATTTTTTATCAACAGGAAATAGATTATTAAAATGAGGACAATAATGCCGCCAGGAGGAAATAGGATTTGTATTATGATTTTACGTAATAATAGAAACAATGTCTCCATATTCAGACTTCAATTTCTTAAATACTCTAAATTTTATCTAATTTTTATAAAATCTGTCGATTTCTCTTTTCGTTTCTCTCATAAAAAGTGACTTAAACTTATATTGTAGTGCTCTAAATATTTCATTCAATTTCCGGACCAATACTCACCGGTAGGGCAATATT
>JAFGSC010000139.1 GCA_016934875.1 Candidatus Atribacteria bacterium | reverse complement strand
CGTCCTCGGCTCATTGGTGGAAAAGGAATATAACATCGTTAGTTTCAATTGAGAAAAAGACCTTAATAATAGAAGAGGCGGCACTAAAATAAATGAGGCAATGTAACTTCAAGATATTTTAAAACTGCTTTCAAATCGTTTAAACTCAATAAATTTGATGTAATCCCATATTGATGGAAATTTTTTTCATTATTTGGATGCGTAATTAAGTCATAATTTTGGATAATTTTGACAATATTTTCTATTGCTTTTTTTTGAATATATCTTTCTGGTTTATGAGTAAATCTTTCATAAAAATAATGCATTAACTCATGAGTCATTGTTCCAATAGATTCATGTTTTGACATACTGCTATGAATAATTATAAGACCTTCTATATGAAATCCTGAAAATACCCAATATCTATATCCCGTCATCGTATGTCTTTTAGTAACCCATGGGAAATTAGCTTTCATTATTTCAATAGTCCCAACAAAATGTCCATCAAATTTATTAAAATGTCTTAAAAAATCACAACAGGCAATAATATATCTTAAGTATGCTGTTAAAGTAGAATCATGATGAGCTTCAAATGTTTCTTTTTTTCCACTTGGTGAATGACTTGCAGGTATTTCAAATTGTTTTCCGAACATATAAGAAGAATAGTATTAAGATGATATAAAAATCTTTCGTGCCGCCTTTGCTTCTTTACCTTGATAGCACTTCGTGCTTAATTGGTCGGTCTTTTTCTCAACTTTTCGGACGAAATTTTCCCACACTGCGTATGGGAAAAGAAACTAACAGGAATTTAACGGTTCGCAGGGTCGGCTGTCGCCTAAAACGCCAAGCGTTTTCCCCTGCTCTCCCAAATTTATTTTTCGAGGTCGGAATTTTGTGGGTTGCCTCAAAATTCCTCCGCTCTGAAAAATAAACTTCGTTAAATTCCGATGTTCTATTCAATATTACTCGGCTTAATTTTTCTCTATGCTTTAAATTTTAAACAAAATTAAATATCTTAAAGTCGGCAACAATAATGACTGCAGACGGATTTTTCAAAAAAAGAAAAATCCTATTCCGCAGACCATAACCCTAAACTTCGTATAGGAACATGGTCTGCTCCATCTGCGTCATTGTTGCCAACAGGGAAAAATTAATCCTGCGTCATACTCACCTCCGTTAGCTTCGCTAACTTCGGTGCCTTCCATCTCTGATTTTTCCAGCACTCAAACACTTCCGCGTTTGCGTGGGAAAAATCGAGGTCAGGGAATAGAACCTCGTTAAGTTCAATTTTTGAATTGCTTTTTTTAAAAATGGGGGTCTGAGGTGCTACGCACATATAGTCTTTTACTTTGTAAAAGAAATTAAATATTTAGAAGGGGGCGAGAAAACCTTTAAACAAGATTTATATAGTGTAACAGATTATTCAAACTAGATGGCAAAATGCAAGTATTGTGGTGAAGAATCTGGAAAATATGACTTATGTAAATCATGCTATTATGATTCTGAAGATGGTAAAATCGATAAATGTAAATGTGGAAATTTTAAAGATTCTGAATATGATTTGTGTAAGGATTGTTATAAAAAATCAAAACAAAATAATAAAGGGGTTCAGAAGAAATCAAAAATAAGCGATTCCTCAATCAAAGGCAGACTTGCAGAAGCGATTGTTGAAGAGATGTTCTTAGCTATGGGTTATAGAGTTTTCCGTTTTGGAATGGAAAATACTGTTCCTGGTTTTGGAGATAGATACCTTCCAAGAAAAGGAGATGTTGCAGATGAAGTGAGAAAAATGCCTGATTTTATTGTAGTAAAAGATTCTCAAGTTACATATGTTGAAGTCAAATATAGAACAAGTGGCGAATTTGACTTTAAATCATACTATTCAAAAAAAGGAGGATATCCTTATAAAAACGCATTCTTCTTGCTTGTAACTCCAAAACATATCAAGGTTCAAAAAGCAGCTGAATTAGAGAAAGGAAAAGATTTTGTTTTCTTGAATAAATGCAAAGATTTTGAAACTGATAAAGAGATTATTCTTCAATATATCGAGTATTGTAAGAAATTTTTTGGAAATTGTTAGTTATCTTTTCCCAAATATTCAATTCCTTTTTTACCAATTCTTAAAATTCCCTCTGCTGTAACTTGCACAAGATTGTCTGATATTAATTTATTTAGTGTATTTTCTATCTCAGATTCCTCTTCATCAATTAAAAGTTCATAAGATTCAAGCTTAAACTTCCACCTTGCTGAAAACCTATGAAGATCTCCTTTCAATATCTTAACAAAATCTTTCTTTGGAATATACTTATCGATGGCTATTACCTTAAGCAAAGTGATATGCAGTTCATCATTGTCAATATCAACCTTAATATCTGAAAGACTCTCAATCTCTTCATCAGTAGCAAAGTTTTCATTAACTTTCATAGGAATCTTATCAATAACATCATAAGTTATACAATTAGAGCACATTTCACAGTTATCTTTTAGATCAGGCTCATCAAAATAAGATAAAACATTCTTACGTATGCAATCATTAGAGCATAAACAATTGACTAGATCATCTACTTTTTGATAATTTTTATTTAATATGTCTTGAAATAAGTTAACCAATGGACTAATATCAAATGAGTCTAGTTTTCTATTCACCATAATTAGATCTTTGTGATGTTCTCTGAGTATCTCTATAAATTTCATCTCTGCCAAATATCTAAATATCTCAAGAATCCTAAAGTAATTTAATTTTGTCTCTTCTATCAGAACTTCAAAATTGACTATTGATCTTTTGTTCTTAAAATACTCTGAACTAAATATTTTTATTGTATCTTCTTTATATTTATCATCTACAGAATTGATTATATTTGCATAGTTTTTGTTAAATCTTACTTTGGCATTATTAAGAACGCTTGAGTATTTTTTTATTGCACCAGCTTCTTCAAGCCTATGCAATATCAATCTTATAGGTATCTCCTTTATTTCTGTTTCATATTCAAGACTCTTTGGATGTGCAAATATCATATTAGTTGATTTATTTTTCAAGTGAGTGATCAAATCCTGTATTTTTGTTTTATCTGGCCAGTCTGCCGCAATTAATGCTTTAATTCTATTGATATCTCCTTCGGTATAAAGAAGAATGCAATTTGATTTATCTCCATCTCTTCCAGCCCTACCGATTTCCTGATAATATCCTTCTACTGACTGGGGAACGTTGTAATGGATTACATTACGGATATTTTTTTTATCAATACCCATACCAAAAGCGATAGTTGCAACAATAATATCACATTCGCTTTTCATAAATCTGTTCTGCCTTTTCTCTCTTTCTTCTGAACTTAAGCCAGCGTGGTAAAAAAGACTCTTGATACCATTCTTATTAAACAAATCCGCTATGTTCTCTGTAAGTTCTCTTGTTCTTGCAAATATCACCGTTGGCCCCTTTAGTTGTTTCATAAGATTCAACAAGAAAGCCTCTTTATCGATATTATCAGGGACATTTTGAACAACAAGATACAGATTGGGTCTGTCGAAACTAGCCTTAAAGACCTTAAACTTCCTCTTTAGCTGTTTTTGAATATCCAACATTACTTTTTTTGTAGCTGTTGCAGTCAAAGCTAAAACTTCAGGAGAACCAAGATCATCTATTATCTGTGCAAGTTTCAAATAATCTGGCCTAAAATTATGACCCCAAGTTGATATGCAATGAGCCTCATCAATGACTATCAAATCTATTTTAACTTTAGATAATATATTTATTATTCTTTCAGACTGCAATGATTCTGGAGCTATATATAAAAGTTTAATTTTTTCTTTAGTGATAAGATCCAGTATCTTCTCTTTAACATCATCATTTATTGAAGAGTTGATGAAAAAAGCAGAATGTATTCCTTTATTCACTAGATTTTCAACCTGGTCTTTCATCAATGCTATTAAAGGGCTTACAACAATAGTCATATTCTCTTGGATAAGTGCGGGAATCTGAAAACAGGCAGACTTTCCCCCACCTGTTGGGATTATCCCCATAGCATTACCTTTTTTCTTTAATACATAATCAATAATATCTTTTTGTCCATTTTCTTTAAATCCATTAAATCCGAATATTTCCTTAGCTACTTCAATGGGTTTTGAATTAGAAAAATTGACATCACTATTATGAGCATTTTCAATCTGTTCTATCAGTTTCTTTTCAAACTCATTAAATTCTTCTTTTTCAGTCATTTTATAGATGTAATAAGGACGTTACTTTTAAATATTCACTACCAACTTCCATTTCTGACAAAATCATACCTATGTGTCTTAGAATGAGATTGTTGGTTCTTAAAAACCCATAAATTGGAAGGTCTATTATCTAGCTTATTTCTGTTTTTGTGATGGACTACTGCTCCTTTAAACAAGCTTCCACCCACTTTCTTTCTAGCAACCCATCTGTGTACTGGAATGCCTGAGTCTGAAAAACACCTATATCCTTTCTTGTTTATAAACCAGCTAGCCATTTTAATCACCTTTGATTCTCTTGTTTACAATATGTTTCAATGTCTCTTTTCTAGCTTCCTGGATATCAGCAGGAATTGTTTTCATATCAGTATCCTCCTTGAGTTCCTTTTCATCAATTCTTCCAGAGATATAGTCTTCTATTGCCTGATCTTGGAATGCGTCTTCCATCTCATCAACGTATGATGCTATTGCTTGTCTTATTAATGACATCTTATCTACTTTATTTGCATCTGCAAAAAACTCAATTTGTTTAAGCAGACTTTTTTCGATCCTTAAACCGAGTTGAACTGTTGGACTTTCTTTCTTCATTTTCTCACCTTTTATCATTTAATACCAATTGGTATTATATGATATTATATAAAGGTTTCGGTTATTTTGTGTTTTCTCGCCCCTTAATGTTTGTTCTTGAAAGCTCACTGTGTTCGCTAGATTGAACTCAGACCCCCAGTGCTACGCACATATAGACTCGCTTCGCTCGATTTATTAGCAATTCAAAAACTCTTCGGACGAAGTTTGACCCCACGTTGTAGGGTCAAAGAACTTAACAGGGCTTATACGGTTCGCAGGGTCGGCTTCGCCTAAATCGCCAAGCGATTTCCCCTGCTCTCCCAAATTCAAAATTTGTGGGTTGCCTCAAATTTTGAACTTCGCATAAGCCCGATGTT
>JAFGSC010000138.1 GCA_016934875.1 Candidatus Atribacteria bacterium | reverse complement strand
TAATTTTTCATTAAAATAAATAGTTCCACCTATCCAAGTCAGAATTATCGTAAAAACAATAAAAATGAGAATTCTATATTTTCTAATCATATTCATATAAGATTTATATTGAATAGACCCACTCTAACCAAATACTCCAAAAGTTGAATATATTGGGATAATAATCATTAAGTCTGCACCAGCATGAAAAAGCATTGATGCTATTATACTTTTTGTGTAATGCATTAAAAATCCCCAAAGCAACCCAAGTATTAATACAAGCCCGACAAAGAATAGTACATCAGGAGTATATGTTACTTGAATATGTGAAGCAGCAAAAACAATAGCAGTAAGAATAATTGACCAAATCGGTTTAAAAAAGTTATTTAATTGTTTTAGAAATACTCCTCTAAAAAGTAATTCCTCCATAAATGCATTTGAAAAAACAAACAGCAGAATCCATAATGAGTTTCTTTTAAGAAATATAAATTCAATTGGTGGCTCTGAATAATTTAACGCAAGTAAGCCCATCAAAACAAAAGTAAGAAAGCCAATTGTTAAACCAATAATAAATCGTCCCTTTGCTATATATATATCTTTAAGTTTATATCCTGCAATTAGAAATGCGAAAATTAAAACAAAACAGATGATAACACTATCACTTAGTTTAGCTAAAGCAATTCCTCTGGAACTTTCTATATTTATGTTCCATAAATCATTTGTAAAAAAAGAAACAATAAAAAATGCTAAATTAATAACCATTAAAGTAAATGCCAGATTTTTAAAATTCTCTCGTTTCTTTCTTTGAAAAAATCTCCATACTCCAAAAAATAAGGCTATCAATATCACTCTAATTAATAATAATATCGAATTTGGAATTTTGCTTGTGAATGTAATATTGATCATAAACACAACTGCTAAAATAAACAGGATAATAAAAAAGGAAAGGAGTTTATAATTTATAGTTTTTGTTTCCATAGTTTCTGATTTAGTTTTTTTCAGCCTTGCAGGTAATGGTTTACATGTAAGTGGCGTTGCCACTTGCGCCAAACATCTTTTATAAAGTTATGTAATATTTTTAAATAATTGTTGGTAGGGATCAGGGAAGTAGCAATGACATTTACACGCTGTTATAGCAAGTACTGTTTTAAAAAAAAATAAAAAGCTACATATCACTTAAAGTTCCAAACCAGGTCACTGTTAAAATCATCCCAATCACCGGAAATTAATTTCTTATGATTATCAAATATTACATAGGAAGTATTATCATCAATTAAAAACCAGCCATCCAACTCCTCCTGCCATTCGGATTTATCGCAGACTTTTAGAGTAGCGTCGCCACTGAGACCGGCATATAAATTAATCATATTTTGATGGTCATAGGGATTTTCAATAATTTGAGCAACTCCCTGGGTTGGCTGGTCATAAGTATTCCCCTTCCAGGTGAATTTATTATTTTCGAATTTTATGGGAAACCTATCATAGAATCGCTGAGCTATTTTATTGGCTTCAGGTCTCCCGAAAAGAATGAGGCTTTTCCGAAGATCATCTTCAGTCACTGCTGTGTCTGCTTTGATTATTTCATTACCTAAGCCTGAAAATTCATTAACGAATCGTTTAGCAGCGGTTTTATTTGCTTCAGCTTCTGCCAGAGTACCGTAAATTACAGTGAGGTCAGGATAAGAATTCCACAGCATCCCAAGGCGTGGTGGCATCCATCGGATGGTTGGAATATGAAAATCAGGATCAATGATTAGTTTTTCAGGCTTACTTGTTGCATAAAATTCAAAATGGGTCTTATTCGAATGCAGCCAGATTTTCTGACTTTCCTGCCCTTCATCCGTCTCAATGACCAGGTCAATGGGAATGTGAAAATAAGTTTCGCCCTCCTGAATAAGATTTCCATACACCCGCCACTCCTTTTCTCTTTTTTCAGTCTTAACATTTTCAAGCCTGAATTGCGGCAAAGAATTATTGCCAAACCATTCTCTGAAAAAGAAGTCGAGAGAAGCTCCATAAACCTTTTCAGCAATCTCCCGGAATTTTTCTGTTGAAACAGGTTTACCAGTTGTAATCCGGAGGTTTATGTAGGTTTCGAAAATTATCTTGAATATTTCGTCTCCGACAATCTGTCGAAGCAGATGGCACAAATATGCTTCGCGATCGGCATAAAGTGCCGGATTTTTCTCAAATATATTGCTCGTATCCAGGCTTTCTTTTGTAGCATTATAAAATGAAAGTATGCACTCTTTTCTCCAGTTTCTAAGCTTCTCCTCGTTATCACTTTCCGGATATAGATTTGTCGCATATTCAGCATATCCGTCAGCTGGAAATGGATCGGATGAGTGTAGAATTGTAACTTTCGCAACACGGATTTTGGCAATGTTCCATACTCCCCAACCCGTAGCGTTAACCCTTCCATCATGAAGAGGTATCCATTGGTCACCATATCCTTCACTCTCCTTCTGTGGAGCATTTGGCCCTATTGCTATATCCCTGTCTTTGGATAGAATCAATTTCTTGTTAACCTGATAACCTAATGCGCCCCATGTAGGATCAGCTGGAATCCAACCATAACCGGGGATGTAAAACTCTGCCCATATGTGCCCT
>JAFGSC010000137.1 GCA_016934875.1 Candidatus Atribacteria bacterium | reverse complement strand
TAAATATATGAGCCAGCTTACATCAAGCCATAAAAAAGCTATAAGAAAGGCTAATGCAAAAACAACTATGGTTTCAAGAGCTTTTTCTCTGTTCATTAGAATAACGTGTAAATGAAAGGCGCCAATACGGAACCGCTGGAAAAAAATATTAATATTCCGAAAATTAAGATTATTATGATTAAGGGTACAAGCCACCACTTTTTTCTTTCCCTTAAAAAATGAAATAAATCCTTAATAAATTCCATTTATTTTTCAATTATATAATTTTCCAAAACCAATACATCCATACTAGATCTCATAAAACAAAGATAAGCATCTTCAGGAGAATTGACAATGGGTTCATCTTTAATGTTAAAACTGGTATTTATCAGAACTCCAATTCCTGTAAGTTGCTTATACGATTGAATTAATTTCCAGAATGCAGGGTTTAGATCTTTTTTTACCACTTGAACCCTTGCCGAAAAGTCAATATGAGTAACTGCCGGCAATTCAGATTTTATAAACTTACGCTTTTCTACTAAACTATAATTTTGAAAGTCATTCGGTAATTTTTTCCTCAATGATTCCTTCAAAGTGCTTGTAAATAACATATAGTAAGAATGTTTTCCAGGCTCAAAATATTCATCATAATCTTCTTCGCAAACCACAGGGGCGAAAGGCCTAAAGCCTTCTCTAAATTTAATTTTCATATTCAAAGTATATTGCATATTTGGGTCAGTTGCATCTGCCAATATACTTCTGTTGCCTAATGCTCTGGGGCCAAATTCCGTTCGGCCCCTGTACCAACCCACTACCTTCTTTTGGGCTATAAATTGAGCTGTGGCCTCGGTAAGCTCTTCCATGTTTTCAAAATACTGATATTTAGATTTCTGTTTTCTCAAGAGCCTTAGAATATCCAGATTTGAATACTTAGGGCCCAAATAGACATCGAATGGCCTTTTTAATCCATCAAAATGCAGTCCCTGTTTGATATAGGCTGCGGCCAATGCTGCACCCAAAGCTCCCCCGGCATCTCCGGCAGCAGGTTGCACATAAATATCATTAAAAACCTTTTGTTTAAATAATACTGCGTTTGCAACACAATTCAAGGCTACGCCACCCGACAAACATAAATAATCTTCGTTTGTCTCTTGCTTTACAAATTTGATTAATTTGATAAGCACTTCCTCCAAAACTTTCTGTGCAGCAAGTGCCAAGTCAGCATGTGATTGTTCTAATTTTTCCTCCGGTAGTCTTTTCTTTATCCCAAATAGCTTTTCCCATTTTTTCGGATTTACCATGCGTAAACCAACCGGGTATTCAAAATAATCTATATTTAACTTTATTGAACCATCCTGTTTAATATCTACTAATTTTTCCCGTATTATATTTATATAGTGCACTACTCTTTTTGAGGAATTATAACCATAAGGTGCCAGTCCCATCATTTTATATTCGCCAGAATTAACTTCAAAACCTAAAAAATAAGTAAATGACGAGTAAAACAAACCCAGAGAATCAGGAAATTGTAGTTCACCTAGTACTTGAATCCCCTTTTCTCCACAAGCTGTACCATAAGATGCTGTTGACCATTCACCAACTCCATCAACTGTTAAATAAGCACATTTATTAAATGGAGAAGTGTAAAACGCGCTAGCTGCATGAGAAAGATGATGCTCTGGAAAACTTATTGGTATTTTATTGGTTTTAGATTGACTTAATTTATCAATTCTTTTTTTTATTAATTGCTTAATGAAAAGCTTTTCCCTTAGCCATATAGGTATGGCCATAGAAAATGATCTGAAGCCTTTTGGAGCAAATGCATAATAGGTTTCTAGCAATCTTTCAAACTTTAAATAAGGCTTATCATAAAAAGATATCAGGTCAAGATCTTCAACGTTAAATCCGGATTCATTAAGACAGTACTCTATTGCTTTTTCAGGAAAGGAAGCATCATTTTTGATCCTGGAGAATCGCTCTTCCTGAGCTGCATACAATACCTTTCCATCCTCAACTATGACAGCAGCTGAGTCATGATAATATGCAGAAATACCAAGAATTTTCATTAAAGTAAAAGAGTGTATAATTTTTCTAAAGATACCTAGAACATGACAAAAAAAAAATTAAAGCTGATTTAGAGTTTAAAGGGCACTTAACTTTTACCTTATGAAGTACGAGTTTCTTCTGATGTGGAGAAAATATGGGGGGAATTGACATAAAAATAATCTGATTGCATTGATATTCAACTCAATCGGATTATATTCTGAGGTCGGTGGCGGATTATTTAATGATCCGGTCCTGATAGCTTTTGAAGATAAAAGATTATTAAGTTCAATAATGCAATTCCCCCGTGGTTTAGTTTTAGTAAGCCTCTGGAAAAAATTTGGCTTAATCAATTCCTTAATTTTATATACACTGTTCATGTAAAATATCTCTTTTATTTAGAACATTAAATTATGTTCTTCTCAGATTGTACTTTAATCCTTTGCCCATTAAAGATATGAAATAATAGTCAATCACATAGTTACCCTTATTGAAGAGTTATGTTCCCTTATCGTCCTATTTCTGGTTATAAGAACATTTCCCAAGTAAATAGAGTCGTCTTTAATAACAATAAATGATTATGGTTTACTGCTTGTTTTCCTTCGGTTTTCCAGATTCCTTCAATCGTTTATAGGGCAGGATGACAAAAGCCTTTCCCACCTTATCGTTTTTGTAGGGTTTGTTCATCAGCTCTTCCCAAAACTGTTCTGCCCTCTTTCGTGCCGATAGAGGGTGATCCGGTTGCTCTTCTTTGTTGTTTTTAATAATGCAAAAGTTTTTAGTTAAACAATAAATAAACTCTTACATCAAGTCGATTGTGGAAGTCAAATGGATTTAACATTTTTGGCAGACTGCCCACATCGTTTTACCACCGTGGTGTAATCTCGGTTGGTATCCACTAAAGGATTCTTGATGCTAAGGCAAATATAAGGATTTAGTAGAATAAAAAAGGCGGTACTATTGAAATCTCGCTGCATTTTCTCGTGCTATAATGAAGAAAATAAGGTAGTACCGCCTCAAAGTTGGTCGCCCAACAATTTAAAAAAGCGGCACGATTTGGAATATATATGTCTCGCTGCTCTTCAAATTTTTATTTTTTTATTTAATTTAACCCTTTTAATTTCTCACAAACTACTCTACCTATTAATTTTCAAAATTCTATTAAACATTGCATAATGAATAGAATCAATTTATTTTTATTATTGTTTTCAATAGTTATAACAGATAATATTTTTGCTCAAGTATTTACAAATTATACTTCAGAGCCATCTACTACATTATTAGAAAATCAGATTTCATCCATTGCAATTGATTCATTAGGTAACAAATGGTTCGGAACAATGGCTGGCGCATCAAAATTTGATGGCATCAACTGGGTGCATAATTCGATGAATTTGCCGTGAAAAACGGAGCATTGGGTTTACTTAAAGGAAATGAGTTTATAAAAATGTTCTTGAAACTAAAATAAAAATTATAAATTATGAAACAAGCATTAAAAAAATCATCATTTTTTACACAAACAAGAATGATTATTTTTTTAATGCGGTTCCCCCGCTTTGCG
>JAFGSC010000136.1 GCA_016934875.1 Candidatus Atribacteria bacterium | reverse complement strand
AAAATTGAACCGGAATCGTTCCTGAAAGCCATATCATTAAAATTACCAGCTATAATATTCCTTAAGCCTGTATCGGTAAAATACATTTTTTTCATTTTCGATAATGATTTCCTTTTATTTGTTGTATAGGGTTCAACCAGTTTTATTATGTACATTTGTTCGAGAAGCCAAAGATATTCTTCTGCCTTTTTATATGGCAGACCGCTTTTATTTGATAACTCGTTTACATTAATCATGTTTCCAATTTGGAGTGAAAGCATCCTGAGCATTTTATTAAAACCTATGCTGTCTTGATTTCTGATATAAGCACGCACATCTTTTAATAAATAGGTTACATAAATATCATTTAGCAAATTGATTTTTTCTTCATGGCCCCTGATAGCTGCCAGCCTTGGAAAACCTCCAAACAAAAGGTATTCAGAGAATATAGGGGCAAACCGGCTATCGATTAATAATAAATTTTCATCCTTATCACACTTTAAAAATTTCTGGTACAGTTCCTTATCATTAAATAAAATATATTCGGGCCATGACAAGGAGAATATTTCAATTATCCTTACCCTGCCTGCCAATGATTCATTGACATTTTGTAAAATATCAAGGCTGGAACTCCCGCTGCAAATAAATTTTAAATCAGGATGTTTATCCGTCAAAATTTTAATGAATGTAGAAATATTGTTTAAATATTGAAATTCATCAATGATTACAAACCCTGCAAACCTTTCATTGAGATTTACCCGCAAAAAGGCTTCGGCATTCGGTACTGATTCGAAAACAATGGCCACATCAGGATCCTGTCCATTTAAAAATACATGGTCCAAATTGACCCTGATCAGGTTCAATAAACTGGTTTTTCCAACCTGCCTGCATCCAATAAGCACAGTTACCGGTAATAATTGATAGGATGCCTTGATTTTTTCAATATATAATTCCCGTTCTATTAACATAAAATGGCAATAATTTTATCAATAGTACAAAATATATGGCAATATTTTTATGATTTTTAAAAATTTTATTGTTTTTTCAAGAAAAAGTTACGATTTGATTTTTATTTTTAGGATTCATTCATCAAAATGCCGATAACTTCAGTTATATTACAAACAAAGATATTTTTATTGAACCAATATTTTTCCGTAACTGGTGAAATGATATATGTAATATCTGGTTTTACTATCTCAATTGCCCTCCAAAACCCTTTTGTTAATTTTGGAGCTAAAGATGCTTTACATTCAATTGCAACAATCCTGTTTTCTTTTTGGATGACTAAATCCAGTTCGTCTCCTGAGGCACTTCGGTAAAAAGAAAATTGACAATCGTTTAACGATGAACAAATATTTTCAATTACCATTCCTTCCCATGAAGCACCAAAGATCGGGTTACCTAGTAAAGAATTAAAATCATCAATTTGTAATAAACGGTGCAATAATCCGGAATCTCTGACATAAACCTTTGGTGATTTTATTAATCTCTTTTTTAAGTTAAGTTCAAATGGTTGTAATGACCTTAAAATGAATGTTTGTTCTAATAAATCAAGGTACCTTTTTATAGTGGGGTGTGTTAATCCAAGCGATTCACCCAATTTAGATGCATTAAACAATTGCGCATGTGAATGGGCGCTCATTATTAACATACGCTTCAATTGTTGTGCCGGTATTTGAAATCCCAATTGCGGGATATCCCTTTCTACATAAGTTTGTATGAAGTTTTCACGCCAAAGGATACTTGCCGCACCAGATGCTGCCAAATAACTATCAGGATATCCACCCCTTAACCAATATTTATTCAGGTTAAAGGTCTTTTCACTTGTTAGTTCTGAAATAAGGAAAGGAGTTAACTGAATAATTCCAACCCGGCCAGCTAACGATTCTGAGCTTTTTTGAATAAGGTCTCTCGATGCCGAACCTAATAAAATAAAACGACCGCTTCGTCTGTTTGAATCAATTTCGCTTCGTAAGATAGAAAATAGTTCAGGAATCAGCTGTATTTCGTCAAGGCAAATAGTTTTATCCTGATTAGATTGAAAAAATAATTCAGGTTCATTTAATTTTGTAAGGTCTTGCCGGTTCTGTAAATCAAGGTACATGAAGTTAGACAAATGACCTGATAGCATTTTTACAAGAGTTGATTTACCACATTGTCGTGGCCCTAAAATAACAACTGCAGGAAAAACCAGAAGGTTTTCCAAAATGAAATTTTCTTTTTTTCTTGCAATTAATTTATGCATATTGTAAACGGCATTTTCAATTTACACAAATATACCATCGATTTTTAGTAATAAAAAAAAATTTTTTCAATAAATAAAAAATGATATTTTTAATCTGGAAAAAAGTATCGCCTTTATTCAGGATACAATACTACTATATCCTGGTTGATGGCTGAAATTTGGATGCGCAGAAAGCTATAATGGTAGTTTGGTAGCAGTTGTATTCTATTCTGTAGTTTTACTTTTTTTCTTTAGTCATCTTCTTCGTAGTAAAAGGAGTAGTCAATCCCTTTCATAAACATTTCGCGGTCGTTTATTTTGGTGGTAAGCGCATTATTCAAAAGAGTTTTTAGAACACTGCTTTTTGTTGGACTAATCATCATTGCGTTCATATACTCCTGCTTGCTTATTTTACTCCAATCCACGCATTTTTTAAGGCGTTTTTTTAGTATCAAATCCAACCATATCCGGGTGCTTCTGCCATTACCTTCCATAAAAGGGTGTGCAATGTTCATTTCTACATATTTTTTTACGATTTCGTCAAATGTAGTTTCGGGCATTGCTTCTATTTTCTTTAATGTGTCGCCTAAAAATCGTGATACAGCAAACTGAAAACCCCCTTTGATAATATTCTTTTGTCTGATTTGTCCTGCAAAATCATACAACCCGCCGAACAAATAAGCATGAATTTGTTGCAAACCTTTAGTTGTACCAACTTCAATGCTATTAATAAAAGAACTCTCAAACAATGAATATGCTTTTGTTTTGCTCTTTCCGTCTATACTTTCATCACTATTTGTAAACCATTCTATAAACCGGTTTGCCTTTTTACCCGGGAATTCTCTGCCCAAGGCAATAATACCATTGTAATCCAGCATATCAGTCAAATAACGTTTACCATCTTTTGCAAAAAGTTTCAGTTGGGTAGTGACACTAACCAACTCGTTTTTTTCTTTTCTCAATTTTGCTTTAAGATATTTCCAATAGTTGCGGGTTTTGGTGTAGTCGTCCTGGTCGGTAAGTACAGCTACAATATCCAATACACTAAACCACCACTTGTTGTTTTGCTCGTCCCACAAGGCCCGCACTTCCCGGTCATCAAAGAAACGTATGGATATTTTTGCATTACTCATAGTTTAACGTCATCTATTTTGTCCCTCTGTAAGTATTCACCCAAAGTTATGATAATTTTTGTCTTGTAGTTGCTGCCCCAAACAGGATTTGTTATTTCAATTCTGTCATAAATAAAAATATTGATATACTCCAAAATGAAGAGGGCAAGAATGATTTTTTCTTTTTTTTTGATGTTAGGTTGGTTGGGCAGTTTTTTAAGTTTTCTTATTCTTTCGTTAAACATTCACATGCCCATCGCCCCAAACTCTTCGTAATAACTATTGAACCAGTCCGCGTTTCACCACATTCTTCATATTCTGCCACACGAGCTCCTTTGCCCAGGGAATAAAACGGTCATGCCATCGCTGAGGATGAACGGTAATCATTATTTTATCAGGCAGAATATTACTTTTTAATGCATTAATAATATCATTTGTGGAATGAAAAACCAAACCCAGCCTGTTCCATTCTTCCTGTTGTGGTACTTTATCCCTCACACTAACTTTCCATCCGTCCCAGCGCCGGCCGGTATCGGTAAGGTAGAAAACCTCATCAAAATTGATATCAAAGTAGGGTTCGGCAATAATACCCAGCTTTTTATAATCGTACTTTTTCCAAATATCGCGGCTGTCCCATTTACTTTTGGGGCTGCCATGCATACATATCGTCGTTACCGGGTATAGTTTTCTCAATTTTTCAAGGTTACGGCAAAAGCTTTCGTACGCCTTATCCATATCCCCGTTTGCCAAGGTTAGATCTTCGTAATGGTAGCCTATTTCATGGCCAAGGTCAGCAATATCCTTAATGATATTTTCATTATAGCTTTCAGGAACTATTCTAAAGTAGTAACTCCCCTTTATGCCCAGTTCGTTTTCAATTCGGGCTGTTCTTAAAGAGTTATATGGTAAAAGGTCTGCATCGTGGCGAAGAATTATGGTTTTTTGATGGGGATTTTGACTAAATGCAGCAAAAACCTGAAAATCATACGTTGCATATTTGAAAGATGCTATAAATTTTTTATATGATGAAATGCTGAAATCCATAAGTTAAAAATATCATAAATATTTACTGAGCTGGAAAGGCCTTATGTAATGCATGTTATTTTCACTCCAATGAAGTGTTTTATTAACTATAAACAATTCCTTAATTCCTTCTTCCGCCATAAACAATTTTAAATACCTTTTCTTTGAAGGTTTTTT
>JAFGSC010000135.1 GCA_016934875.1 Candidatus Atribacteria bacterium | reverse complement strand
CCCCTTTGGTAATCATGATAACGTATGGCTAAAACCAAATCAGTCTGTTGGTCTATCTCCTTGGAAAGTTTTCCCATCAAAGAAATTTTATCTAATTGACTATTCTCCCGATCACCTTGTGTTGTGTAATATTCACCGGTAAAATAATAATTTGTATCATCGCTTCTATCCTGGTAAGAAGCCTGATATTTTTGAGTATGATCGTTCCCATAATAAACTCCTACTGCTCTTTTTTTCTCCTCTTCTCCTTTTTTAGTTATGATATTCATTACTCCGCCTAAGGCATTGGCTCCATAGAGGGAAGAGGCAGGTCCCCGGTAAATCTCAATCCTTTCAATCATATCAGCCGGAATCATGCCCAAATCTATTTTTCCAGTTTGTGGATCGTTGGCCACCTGCCCATCGATCATGATTAGGACCTGTTCCGGGGAAGAACCCCGAATACTGACCGATTTAATATCTCCTGGAGAACCAAAATCTGTGAGTTCAATTCCGGCTATATTTTTAATAATTCCAGCCAGGTTTTCAGATTGGAAAATCGCAATTTCTTCCTTATTGATGACTTCCACACTGGCTACTGAATCAAGTAATTCTTGAGGATATTTGGACGCAATGACCACGATCTCCTCCAATGTAAAAATAGGCTCTTGAAGCTCATCAGCAAAAATATTATTTCCCATAAGAAAAATCATAATAAAAACAACGAACAATAAAGTGATCATTAAATATAATTTTTTAGACATTATTATCCTCTCTTTTTATGTTGATTATTACTAAGAAAAATTTATATTACTATCCTCCTTCCTTTTTCTCGCAAAATAAAAAGCTGCCTCCTCTTTCAAAGAAGGCAGCTTGATAAACTTACCAATAACCAACAATTGTTTATTCCTGCTCTCCCTCTATGTCGGAGGTCTCCCAAGCAGACAATCATGGCAAGTCTTCTGGCTCCCAGCTCCTTTTGGTATTATCCTTCCCACCTGATGGGCAGTGAATAACACGGGATTATGCTGGTTACAGATGCGACAACAGCAACGGCTTTTCACCGTTTTCCTTTTTAATCATTTCTGAACCACGAATGCTAAAGGCTTTATTCAATTTATCTTAAAATAACACGAAATAACATAAAAAACAACATTTTTTATGTCATGATAAATCTTTGTTTATCTTCAACAACACCAATGAATCCTGCATTTTATTTACAATTTTATCTGAAAAAGGTATATTGTAATTGAAGTTCTAGATGTAGGAAGTGTTCCATAACCATGGTTTTCAATATCATTGGTATTTTTGGTGGCTTAGCAATTTTTTTATATGGATTACAAAAAACCAACCTGAATTTAAGGCAAGCTCTGGGCAATAAATTACAAGCCTGGATCAATAAAATTACAATTTACCATTCTCTTTCGATCTTTTTCGGTATTTTTTTGACTTTCACGATGCAAAGCAGCAGTGCCGCAACCTCGCTCCTTGTAGGGCTAATCAATGCCGGTATGATGAGTTTATCGCAAAGTCTTCAAATATTAATTGGCACCAGTATAGGAACAACTATTGCGACGCAAATTATTACTTTCAACATTACATATTACGCATTGATGATTGTACTAGTCGGCTATGGACTGAATGTACTGAGCAAAAAAAGACGTTATCAATACATTGGGGCTGTCTTATTGGGAATTGGCTTTATCTTTATGGGAATGAACTTGATTTCTGAATATGCCGAAGCTTTAAAAAACAGTTCATCATTATTGAACCTTATTGATCATCTACAAGGATCTCCTTTTTTAGTTTTTTTGCTCTCGATTGCAATGACAACGATTTTACAAAGCAGTACTGCCATGATGGGTTTAACGATTTCTTTGGCTACACAAGGAATTATTTCTTTTGAATTAGCTATTCCAATTATTCTTGGTTCACATCTGGGATCCTGTACAACGGTTCTTTTTGTTGGCTTGGGTAAAACAAGCCAGGCTAATACCCTTACCTTTGGCAATCTATTGTATAAGATGATTGGCGTTATTCTATTTTTCTTCCTAGTTCATCCGTTATCCTCGGTTGCATCAATGTTTACCTCTTATATTCCAAGACAGATCGCTATTGCTCATACGATCATTGTTCTTGGTAATGCCTTGGTAGTCTACCCTTTGCTTTCTATCTTTACCCTCGTTCTCCAAAAATTATTTCCAAAATCAAAACAGGAAGAATCACTTTACCATCCAAAATTTTTAGACAACAATGTGCTTGAATCACCCGATTTAGCGTTATATCTTGCTAAAAAAGAAATCGTTCGAATGTCAAATACCGTTGACGAAATGTTCGTTGGGATTATGAAAGTTTTCTTTAATCAAGATGAAAAGCTGCTCTATAATTTATGTAAAATGGATAGGATTGTCGATAACTTATCCAATGCCATTATTCATTACCTGACAGAAATGAAATTTGACATTTTGACACCCGAACAATCAAGAGAAGCCTATGGACTATTAAATATTGTGAATGATTTTGAACACATAGGAGATCTAATTGATAAAGATATTATTCCGATTATTGAAAAACAAATTGATAATGAGTTAAGATTATCAGAGGCTGGGATTGCAGAGATTAAAAAGCTTTATAATATGGTGTATCATAACTTTTACCAATCGTTAGGAGCATTTGCCCTTGGTGACAAGCGTCTGGCACAAAAAACGTTGCAAGAAAGAAATGTGATTGTTGAATGTGAAGCAAAAATGAGGAGAAGTCACATCAATCGATTGCATCGCGGAGTAGAGTTATCCCGAAGGACAAGCTCAATTCATTTTGATATGATCAATATTTTGAAACAAATCAGTGAACATGCTTCTTTGATCGCTGAAATCGTGTTAAACAACATGTAAATATAGAAAGAAAAACGTTTCCAATAAAAATTATTCACTAAGGAGCTTAATAAAAGTATGGCAACAATCATTGCATTCGGAGACCAGCCTGGTCAGGTTGAAGCAGGCTTGGGTGGGACAATTTTAAAATTAACAGAATCAACTTACCAGGTTACAATCGTTGACTTAACGAATGGTGAGCCTGAAAAAAACCATCAATCAGGTTATCGTAAAAGAGAGGCAGTAAAAGCAAGTCGTATTTTGGGTATTGACGAAAGAATAACCCTGGATTACCCCTATTTAGAACTGAGGAATTCCACAGAAATACAAGAAGGGATCTCCGAAATCTATAAAAATATTTCTCCTGGGATTGTATTTATCCCTTATAGTATTGACACACAACCAAGAAGCAAGATCACTGCTGAAATATGTGACTATTCTATCGAACTTTTTCATCAAAAAGATCTCACTCCTGCTAAGATAAAAATTTTCTATTATTTTGCCTCACCTTTAGCCTATTTTCAAAAGCCATCTATTATTGTAGATATTAGCAAAGAGATTGAAATGAAAGTAGAAGCATTAAAATGTTATGAATCTCAGTTCGGCAAAAATATTCAAAATAATGCTTTGTTCGAAAACACACTTCAACTCAACCGATATTACGGAATGCTCATTGATAAAAAATTTGGTGAATCTTTCGTTTCCAAAGAACCAATATATATCCAAAATATTGAACTTATAATATAAATATAGACAATATTACGTATACCTTTCGATAGCTATTTAAAAATAACAGATGGCAAATATAATATTACCTCTGGGAAAACTGTACAAATTATTAATCCAATAAGCATTAATATAGTAAACGGTATGATACCCCTGTAAATATCGGTCATTTTAACTTCCTTAGGTGCAATTCCTTTCAAAAAAAATAGTGCATATCCAAAGGGAGGGGTAAGAAAAGAAGTTTGTAAAATAACTGCAACAATCGTTACAAACCATAATTTATCAAATCCTAATTTAGCTGCAATTGGAAGGAAAACAGGAAAAGTGATATAAATTATCCCTGTCCAATCCATAAACATTCCCAAGATAAAATATACAATCATCATCAATGAATATACAAACCATTTCGATTGAATAGACAAAAATAAATTTGTAACAACATTAGCTCCTCCCATTGCCATAAAAACGGAAGTAAATATTCCGGCAACTGCTAGTATTACCATAACCATTCCGGTTGCTACAGCAGTGCTTTCTAGAACTTCATTTAAAACCTTTAACGAAAATTTCCTATATAACAAAATTAATAAAAATGCTACAAAGCAACCCACACCAGCGGCTTCTGTTGGCGTTGCAATTCCTAAAAATATTGAACCAAGCACACCAACAATGAGTAAAAAAGGTGGTAAGAAAGACACCAAAATATCTATCCATTCTTTTAATCCATAGACTTTATTCCTCTTTTCAACATCGTCTACTAAATGTTGTACATTGGGATTAACATGAACAGCGACTTTAATATAGATTATATATAAAACCGAAAGAATTAACCCTGGAATGACCGAGGTTGAAAAAAGCCTGCCTACTGATAGTCCAGCTTGGTCACCCATTACTACAAGCATAATACTAGGCGGTATTAAAATGCCAAGGGATCCACCTGCCGCAATAACTCCTGTACTAAAACTTTTACTATACCCATGTTTCAGCATATGCGGTAATGCTATCAATCCCATCGTTATTATAGAGGCACCTACTATGCCAGTACAGGCAGCAAAGATAGTACAAACAATAATGACTACAATGGCAATTGCTCCTTTTACATTGCCTACCAACTTGTTAAGAGAATAAAAAAGGTTCTCTACGATACCTGATTTATCAAGCAGATTAGCCATAAATATAAACAGGGGTATTGCTAGTAATGTATAGTTATTCATAGCACCAAATATTTTACTAGGAATCATCAAGCAGGCCTGTTGTTTCCCCCAAAAAAAGTAACCAAAATAAAAACTCAGCCCGCCTAAAACAGTGACAAGGGGATGCCCTGTAAATAGAAGAAGTATTAATAATACGAATAATAATATAGTGATTGACATAATGCTCATAATGATTTTTTGTCCTCCCCTTCGATTAAAAAAACAACTTTCCTCATAATAAAAGCCAATCCTTGGATTAAAAATAAAAAGGCAACAATGGGAACAACTGTCTTAATCGGATATAAGGCAGGAGCCCATGAACTCCAACTATGCTCGGTTGTTACCCAAGAATTTATGGCAAATTTAGTGCCATATATAAGCATTACAAAACTAAATACGCAGTACAAAAAAGTATAGGTAATAATATCAATAATTGCTTTTGCTTTTGGAGATAAAAAATCTTTAAAAATATCGATTGTTACATGTTGCTCTTTTAGCGTAACATAACCTATAGAAAGCATAAAAAAGGCTCCCCCTAAGAATGTTGTCACTTCTAAAACCCAAATATGAGGAGCATTAAATAAATACCTAGAAATAACTTCATATACTACTATAATGGTTAGGGGTACCATTATCCATTTAGAAATATTAAAAACCAAAATATTCATTAGATCAATAAATTTGATTAAGTCACTCAATAATTTCTTCATTGAGATTAAACCTCGCTACGATCTTTAGATATCATAAAAAATGAAAATAATACAGATAAGACAGTTCATAGGTTTTCATAGCACACAATGTACCTAGCCATTTTCTATGAACTGCCTTTTAATTTAATTGTGCTATATACTTCTATTTCAAATCTGGATAATATTCTTCTTCTAAATTACTACCAAATCCCCAACGGTCTTCCATGTCTCGCCACGTTGAAAAGTTTTTAAGAAAATCATAATAAGAAATTGCAACTTTCTTAAACATAGGATCCTTTTCAGAATTTTCTTCAACATACTGTTTTGCAAGTAAATAAATCTCCCGAACCGTATCTTCGTCTAATTTTGTAATGACAGTCCCAGCTTCTAAAAAATTATCAATGGCTTCAATGCTTTCATATTCCCACTTTGCATATGTCCAAGCACTGGTTTCCCGTGCGGCTACCTCAAAAATTTCTTTTAAATCATCTGGTAGAGCATTCCAGCTGTCCATATTAATCATCCAACCACCAGCCCACATAGGTTGATGCCAACCTGGTAAACACCAATATTTTGTAACTTCAGCAAAGCCCATTTTCCAATCAGTCATTGGCATACTAAACTCTGCAGCATCAATCGTTCCTAATTCTAAGGCTGTATAAATTTCGCCACCAGCTAAAGTAACCTCACTTCCACCTAATTGATTAAATAAAAAGTTGGGAGCGCTTCCCCCGCCCATTCTAGCTTTTACCCCCTTGAAATCCTCTTTACTTTCCAAAGGTTTATTACTTCTTAAACCACTCTCCATCCCTGCTCTGCCTACAGGGAAATACATCATATTATATTTCCCATATATTTCCCTGATCAATTCTAATCCTCCTCCATGATAGAGCCATATTTCCATATCAAGTGAACTCATACCAACTGGAAATGAGAAAAAGAATTCAAAGGCTTTTTCTTTTCCGCTCCAATAACCCGGATAGTCACTTCCCGCATCTAACATTCCTGTTCTTACAGCATCAAACAATTCAGTTGTTGGTACAATAGAGTCTGCTGGTAACAATTCAATCTTAAATCTTCCCCCACTCATTTTATCGACGATTTCACACATATGAATATCCCCTTCAATAAGGTTAATTGATGGGGGCCAACAGGTACTTATTTTCCAATTCACTACATCTGCTTGAGCAAAGCCTTGAAAAGATATCAAAATAATGGATAATCCTAATGCTATTACCAATATTAGTGACTTTTTCATACTTACTATTCTCCTTTTTCTAACTTACTTTGAAATAACTTAAAGCACATAATTAATTATTTTTTTATTAACCCCTCCTTCCTAATTCTTCTAAATCTGCCATCCGAATCTTAGGTAAATCAAACAAATATGCTTTTTGCCCTTAGCTTTAGAATAGTATATCACTGCCTATTTCTTTGTAATTTTCACTACTCCATTATCAGAATCAACGACTACCCAATCTCCATCTTGAATCATGTCAACAACATCTCCTCCGAATGCATAAACCATTGGTGTATCTGTAAGCAATGCTCCTGCCAATGTTGTTCCTTGAGCCCTATTACATACAATAGCTTTGGGTGATTTCTTACTTTTATATAAGTAAAAATATCCAAAGGTATCTCCT
>JAFGSC010000134.1 GCA_016934875.1 Candidatus Atribacteria bacterium | reverse complement strand
AGACACTGTTACGACCCAACGTCTACAACTTTCACTTTAATACCCTTTTCTGTTTTAGAATGAGTGTTTGCAGACACTGTTACGACTGTGTTCATTCCAGCTCTCCTGGATATCCTGATTCCGTTTTAGAATGAGTGTTTGCAGACACTGTTACGACATAAACCCAATACCATACTTTTTTATGCGTTTCTGGTGTTTTAGAATGAGTGTTTGCAGACACTGTTACGACTGATGATTTCCGGCTGGTAAATCTCTGTTAATCAAAGTCGTTTTAGAATGAGTGTTTGCAGACACTGTTACGACAATCCCTTTCTGTGCATCGTTTCAGACTCATGTTTCGTTTTAGAATGAGTGTTTGCAGACACTGTTACGACTGACAAGAGATCAACTCCCTACCGGATAAGAACCTTTGTTTTAGAATGAGTGTTTGCAGACACTGTTACGACAAATTCCTTTCCTCTTATTTTCGATATGATAATTAATGTTTTAGAATGAGTGTTTGCAGACACTGTTACGACAATCTGACCACGAGCCTCATCATCGCCCATAACATTTTGGTTTTAGAATGAGTGTTTGCAGACACTGTTACGACTCTTCCTCCTTCTAAAGGTTCATTTTATCAGCATTGTTTTAGAATGAGTGTTTGCAGACACTGTTACGACATAAATCATTACATTCTCCTGTGCTACCAAACTTCCTGGTTTTAGAATGAGTGTTTGCAGACACTGTTACGACAAATAGGGCAGATAGCAGTAGGTTTTGCTTTTTTTGTTTTAGAATGAGTGTTTGCAGACACTGTTACGACAAGTGAGTCCTAAGTGATTGAGAAATTCATCAGTTGGTAAGTTTTAGAATGAGTGTTTGCAGACACTGTTACGACTTGGGTAGAGCGGAATTTTTTATACATAATATGCGTTTTAGAATGAGTGTTTGCAGACACTGTTACGACTCAGGATTAAAAATTGGATTTCTGGCTTCTAAATTAGTTTTAGAATGAGTGTTTGCAGACACTGTTACGACTTACGTCTTCATGATTAGACTTTTTAATTAGGTTTTAGAATGATTGTTTGCAGACACTTTTACGAAATACCTTTTTACGATTAGAGCTGGTAAAAATTAGAAATTGTTGAAAATTGAAAGTAAACAAGAGCTTATGACTTATCCCAGAAAAGTTATATTTTGTGTAGGGTATGGCGGGGTAAATTCTATAATCAAATACAAGGATACTTTGATAAAAGAAGTAAAGATAAAGTATATTTATCGTGAAAAGAAATCACTGTTTGCTGGTTTTGAATTCTATGTAATTCGTTTTAACTTTCTTGATTTTTGATTTTAACGCTATAAACAGCTTTGCAGCAAATCCCATTTTCTCCCAGAATATTTTTTATCGAAACTAGATTTACTTTTTTTGTTATAAATTTCATTGTTTTAATTTTATAAAGTTGAGTTATATTTTGCGGAAAGACAATGAAATTATCTCCTGATGGTATTGCCTCTAACTCAAAACGATGAATAATATCTGACAGATCCTCTTTTTCAAAATGTTTGAATAAATGATAGAATTCTGGAGAACAGATATCTTGATTATGATTAATCAGTTTCCTTAACCCAATAATTCCTAAAATCGAAGTTGTTGGATTCATTCGACAATTCAAATTTAAACCAGCTGCATTTCTTCTTAGCTTAGTGTCGGTTATCTGAAGATGACATCTGAGAGGATGTTGAGATAGTGATATTGCTTTTTCAAAATATCTCTTATTATTGCACACCAGCATTCCACCACCACCAATATTTAGTTTTTTGCCATAACCAAAACTGAAAACTGTGAAATCACCAAAAGCTCCCGTTCTTTTTTTCCCCCAGATAGCGGTAAGAGATTGAGCTGCATCAAAAATCACTTTTAGATCGTTTTTAGCAGCAATTTTCATAATTTTTTTTATGTTGCAAGGATAACCGAAAAGATGGGCAGCAATTATAGCTTTTGTTTTAGAATTTATTTTTTCTTCTATTTTTTCGGGATCAATATTTGTGCTAATTTTCTCAGATGAGATCATCACTGGTTTTGCACCTAGCAAAATAACTGGATAAATTGATCCAGGCCAAGTAAATTCAGGAACAAGAACTTCGTCATCAGATTTTATGTTTAGAGCTTGTAAAGCGGTTAAAATTGCTGTTGAAGCATTTGTATGAGAAATCGCATAATCAGCATCTGCAAATTCAGCGAAGTGATTTTCAAAGTATTCAATACTATTGGAACCATCAATTTCAGATTGAAGAAAGTCAGATGACTGCAGCAAATCCCAATTTTTTTCGATTTCTTTTATTAATTTATCCATTTATCTCAACTTGCTATAGTGTATTTCTTTTTCTAATTCATGAATCCGTAAATATAGTAAATTATTGTCAATTTCTCCGGTCTTGCCATTAACAATATTTACCAAATAATTGGGAATTTGATAATTTGATCTTATCCCCTTGAAGTCCATCCAGGGCATTAAAGATGAAAAACTTACCATCGAAACACATTTTAAAGCTATATATTCATGCTGGTTACGATCATAGGTTACTTTAAAATCTTTTGCAGCAGCTGTAATATTTTTTGATTTTATCATTGATCCGATTTTTTTAGATTCAAAATCTGCTCTTAAAGCAGCAGATGTAACAATTTCACTTATTCCTCGGATAGTAGGTAAATATAAATTTCGCATGTATGCAATATTTCTTAAAATCGATTCATCTTCGAATTTTCTATTCATCGATTGTGCAATAAACTTTAACAGTTCAACAGCTTCTTTTGGAGTAGGATGTAGAAAAGGTAAAATTACTTGGAATCTATCTAACATTGCAGCATCCAAAAGATCAGGACGGTTTGTATTACCAATCCAAAGGTTTGTTCCTCTTTTGTTACCCGATCCTATTGCTTCCCAGAAACGTTGACTTACTCTATTACTCGTTCCGCTATCACCAGATTCACCAGATCCTCGCTGACCGATTCCTTGATCGATTTCTTCAATGACTACAATACAGGGTGACATGCTTTCAACGATTTGTATAACTCTTTCAATATTGGATTCGCTTTCTCCCACATATTTTCCAAAGATATTACGTAAAATAAGTAACGGCAAGCCCATTTCTGCTGCCATTGCATTACATATTGATGATTTACCTGTTCCTGGTACTCCTGCTAGTAATATTGCATAAGGTACAGATTGAGAACCATTTTGTAATTGCCATTTGATAAAACGGAAATATTCTTTTACAGATTCAAGACCACCTAAGCTTTCAAATCCCTTTTCTGGTTCAATAACTTCCACCAACCCGCCAGCCATATCTTTTATTGTTTTAGATTTTACTAATTGCACATCTTTTTTGGTAATAAAGTTATTCTTTTTTTTTCTGAAAAGCCATTCTAAGTCGTTCAATCTCAATCCGTTTGAAAAATGCGCCAACTTATCTGATGAGAGATCGGTATTAAGTTTGGCATATTTTGAATTATCTATTTTTGGATTTGTTGTGAGATAATCTATGAAATGTTTTCTTGTATTAAAATCAGGGAGGGGACATTGTATTGTTTGAAATGAACCAGTTTTTTTTAGTAAGTTGTGTACGGTATCAAACCTTGTAATTAGGCAAATAATATTGTTTGCACTTTTTATATCATCATCTATAGCCCATTTATGTAAATTTTCCAATAGATTCTGTTTATCGAATTGAATTTGAGCTCCATTTGTACAAGGTACCAATAAATCTGCATAGTCTATAAAAAGTAAAACATTATTGTCTTTGTTTCTTAAAATTTTCACAATTTCAGAAAGATAGGGTTTTTTATTTTTAAATGGATTCTGATTAGTATTTTTTGAATTGGGAGGATTAATGTCAATTACCATGTTATCGCTTGTTAACAATCCAATACTATAATCTTTCTTATTGAAATATGTTGCAAGACAGTTTATAAAAGACATTGGAGGAATATTTTCATTTAGTACATGTAATCTATCATTAGTATTCCATTCTAAGATAAAGGCTGTTCTACCGCCTTGTAAATTTTCGTTAATTTCATTAATAATTTTGGGTAACATTTTAACTCTTTACTAAAATTGGACTTTTGTTAGAATGATTAATTTCAATGCAATTAAGATGATGAACATTGAAAGATTCATCCATAATTTTGTTAACTGATTTTATCAATATTCCACCCTCTTTTTTGTTGTGTCTATTTTCACTGATAATTTTCCATTTTAATCCTGTTTTTCTTAAATTAGCGTTAATTTGCTTAATCTCTTTTCTACAACCATCATTTTCAAAACCAGCCATATCTACGTCCACTTTACCTTTTTTATCGCATACAACTGCAATTGAAAGTTGCTTCTTTTTACCTCTTATCAGTGTTTTTTTATTATATTGAATCTCTGAAACATTGTATCCACTTTTCTGTAGAGACGTTATGATGGATTTATTGATAATAATAATGTCTTGTTCAAAATAACAATTCATAATTCTATCTGTTTCGTTTGAAATTTTCTTTCCTATTTTTTTTATCTTTTTTGTGTTTAAACTTTTTATAATATTTACGTTATATGATATTGAATCCAAAATGTTTTTTTCGTTACTATTTAAAGATTTGCATATTACAGGATAAATTTCTTTACTTTCTTTAATCGCTGTACATATAGAAATAGATTTCAATGTATCTAATGATAATGGATATTGTGATTCTAATAATTCTGATTTTTTTTTGATCATCTCACAAGATTTTTTTATAAGTTTTTTTAAACTGTTAAATCTATTAAGAGCAATTTTCGAATCGTTATAAGTATGCACAATATATTTAGTATGTGTAGACATGATTCCTCCTTAAAATGGATCCCATTTCAATTCTTGATCTTCATTATCAGTTTCATCACTAATTT
Source organism: Candidatus Atribacteria bacterium (assembly GCA_016934875.1). Taxonomy (GTDB): domain Bacteria; phylum Atribacterota; class Phoenicimicrobiia; order Phoenicimicrobiales; family Stramentimicrobiaceae; genus JAFGSC01. Next base: position 1,066 of record JAFGSC010000134.1, on the reverse strand, counting down.
CTAATAGTTGATCCTCACTTTCTTCCAACGAGCTATCATCATATTCATTTTCATTGTTTACATTTTCATTTTGTGGATTGTTTTTATTGTTCTCAATTTCACTATTATTTCCAGCGTGTATATCTTGGAGCTCTTCATGATTCTCATCTCTTTTCCCGCCAACTAATGTTACCAATAACCAGAAAATACTAACAAAAAATATGAAGATAGCATTTATTATGATGTTTATAAGTACGCTAACTGCCCAGATTAATACAAAAACTAAAGCTATGAGTAACCACAAAATAGAGCTTCCCATAATAATTGATCCATTTCTAAAAGCTAATACTGCAATACAATTTGTCATTATTGAAGCAAATGTAAATCCCATGTATATATAATGGTTATAAATATTAATCCTATTGAGAGTATTATAATCTACAACATCACTTTCTGCTACAAGTGAAGCCAGATATCTAGCATTTGCCAGCATAATTAAGGTAAAGGTAGTGGCAATTAAAAGAATTATACCCCAAGTAAAAAAGAAAATTTTCATTTTCTTATTTTGATCTGAAATTCCTACAAGATGCAATGTTCCAATTAAGGAAGCGAATACCAAAGCAGAACCGATCAGGTAATTACTGATTATTGATAAGCTTTGAACTAATGCCAAATCAAACTTTTCAAATAATATAAGATCAAATCCAAACATTGGAGCCAGGGTTTGATAAGCAATAATTGCATCAATTAATAAACTTAAAATTGCAACACTAAAAAACAATATTTCCATGAAACAGTAAATTACTGATTTGAAATCTGATGTATCAATATCAATCGCATTCAAGATTTTTATAAAATATAAGCTATTTTTTGTTAATACAGTTTTTGCTGAATTTCTAATTGCAGTGAATGGAGCTTGTAGAAGTCTAAATGGTGCTATTACTAATGCATATCTTAATATATCAACATTTTTGCTACGAACAAGGTATATGAATGAGGACAAGAGTCAAGTCCAAATTTGTGTGTAAATTCCTCATATTGGATTTCACGCAATTTTCTTAATTAAATATTTTTTATTTTCTTTCTT
>JAFGSC010000133.1 GCA_016934875.1 Candidatus Atribacteria bacterium | reverse complement strand
ATATCAGTGATCAAAAAATCAATGACTCCTGCTTTCAAAGCGGCATCAATTGCTTGCGCTTTCTCTATGCCAAAAGCAATCATTACCTTGACTTTTGCATTTTTTAATTTGTCAAACGGAATACTCACCCGATAATCGTCCAATACATCCAAATAATGACCATCTTGATCAAAAAAATTAATGGCAATCTCGGAAACCGCACTGCTTCTTTGGGCTTTCTCAATCATGCTATCATTAAAGCTTGAGAAAGCAGTACATCCTTCTCTTACATTCCCTACTCCCAGGATTGCCAAATCAAGCCGATCCCAAATTTTTATAACCTGCTGTATATTCTTTTCTTTAATCAAGGCATCTCGAACTTTAGGATCACTAAGTGTCGCGGGACAATTCAGAATACAATAATTGCATTTTATGATGTCGCTCAATTTCTCCACGAGTTGATTCGATTGAAGACCTACTTTTTCATTACCCAAACCACCCATAATGGGAACAATCATTTTTTCTTGACAATGAATAAAGGAATCCTCCGATAAGGATTCAATCACTTTTCTAACTGTTGTACCTGGATCTACTGTAATTGTCTTTGCCTGTTTAATTAATTTTGTTACGATTGGGGCAGCAAATTTTCCAATTTGTTGAATCGTTGCTTCGTGACTCTCGGATTTCATTATATAAAACTGCTGAATCGTTGGAAAAATTTGGCTCATCTCAATTTCTTCTTTGATCATACGGGGGTGAAAAGCATCAATATTCACGTAGGTTCTGACAATATCATTATCTCTTGCATAATTTAACAGCTGGGATACATAAGAGCGGGAAATGTTTAATTTACTGGCAATCTCATTCTGATTTTCTTTTTGATCATAGTAAAGAATGCTGACTTTGGTAGCCAACTCTCTTTTTAAGGTGCTCATATATTATGGACTCTCTCTATAATCTTTAAATAGTAATAAAAACTATCATTTGTTATTCATTATAAACTTTGCTACTAGAGAATGCAATGCTAATTCTAAAATTATTGATCATCTTAGCTCTTGTTATTTTTATAAAATTCAATAAAAAAAGCATATTCCTAAACAATGATCTTTTGAATGGAATTTTTAGATCAATGGATAATATTTCATAGAAATTAGATCATATCTTTATATTTGACTCTCAAAATAGTCAGGATTTTAAAAACTGCCCAACTGCCAACGATTAAGCTTATCGTTAAAAAAAGATAATAAACCCGATAAGACAAAAGACTTCGGCGAAGTAGATCCGTTCCTCCAAAGACATCAAAAAGATATCCACTAAAAGACTGATAGATCGCTGTTAATAGGAAGGGAATCGTATTTACAATTCCTAATGCTGTTCCAAAATACTTCTTTGGAAGGATTAAGTTATATATTTTCATGAGAAAAGGACTGGCTCCATTGCTAATCCCAATAATAAACAACATCATTGAAATAAGATGAGTGGGAATATTTTCCAGAAATAGCGCCAGGGATAAGTACACAATCGTAATAAACACATTGGCACTGAAATAGATATATTTTCCATATTTCGTATCACTAACCTTACTAAATAATAAAAGCCCGATAACGTAACCGGTAGGAATGGAAGTAGCCATTGAAGAAGCATTGATGTTTCCAATTCGATAAACATCCATTAAATAAGGTACTACCCATAATCCTTGGAAGGAAAGCATGGAAGCATAGGTAAGTGATGAAAGGAGACAATATTTTATGATAGGCATTTTGTATAATTCTTGAATAATTGAAAACCAATTTCTATCTGTCTCAGTTTTCTTTTTGGTATATTCAGCATTGTTTTGAAGAGAAGAACCGTTGCTATCTTTTACCGTAATCCATATCATTATTCCTAAGACAATGGAAATGAATCCAATGACAATCAAAGCATCTTTCCAGCCTAACCAACTGATTAAATTAGCCAAAGGGGCTGCTGCCATAATTGAGCCAATATTTCCAACAAATTGGACCATAAAAAGCAAAAAACCGCTTTGCTTAAAAGGAAAATATTTACTGATAATCCAGGTTACAGGTATAAAAATTCCTGCACAACCGGCACCAATCAAAAACCTTCCCAAATAAATAATCATGATACTCGGTGCAAAAGCAAAGGCAAAAGTTCCTAAAGATATCATCAAAACAGACAAAGTTAACATCTTTTTTGGCTTTAATCGATCAACTAAAATACCTATCATTGGCTGAGATAGCGAATAGACATAAAAATAAATACCGGACATCAAGCCCAATGTTGCTCCTGATGCCTGGAATGTCTCGATAATATATGGTGCCAGCACGGCAGAATTCACTCTATGAAAAATTGTAAACATAAAGCCAATGGCGCCTAATACGTAAGCAAACCAACGAAATGAGTATCTTATTTTTTTTCTTTTATATTTAAATTCTTCAACTGGGATCCCTGAATCCATTTCCCTTCCTTTCTAACAACACCAGCATTAATCTGATGTTTAACAAAAGACCCTAAATAAATGAATCAACGAAAAACTTTACTAGTTTTTTAAAACCCACAAAATATTTAAGGTAAAATCCAGTGGTAGATATCCTGTTCATATTTTTTGAGCAGTTTCTTGATTTTTTATAAAATGCAATGGTTCATTTTTAAGAAAACGCTCGATTTCTTTTCCTAAAATTTCAAATGGCGCAGTCAAAGAGTTGAGCGAATGCCCAGCTAAATGAGGCGTTAAGGTTACATTTTCTAATTCAAAGAATGGGTAATTAGTTGGTATAGGTTCTTTTTCATAAACATCCAAGGCAGCGCCGCCAATTTTGCGCTCCTTCAAAACTTTGTATAGTGCATCGCTATCGACTAAACCTCCTCTTGCGGTATTAATAATATAGGCAGTGGGCTTCATGTAAGATAACTCATGTGAACTGATAAGGCTTTTGTCTCCTTTATTATAGCGATAATGCAATGATACAATATCAGATTGCTTTAAAAGTGTAGTAAGGTCAGTTGGTTCACAACCTGCATTTTTAATGACTTCAGTTGATATATAAGGATCGTACACTAAAATATTCACTTCAAATCCACTTAATCTTTTAGCCACACGGCTACCAATTTGTCCAAATCCAACCAAGCCGATTGTTTGTCCTTTCATATTAGAGAGAAAATCTTTGTTGGAATACTTTTGTTTCCACAAACCTTCTCTTAAGGCTATTGAAGAACGAACGATATTCTTACTCTCACATAACATTAATCCAATAGTAAAATCAGCAACTGCATCAGCACTTCTCCCAGGAGAATTACTCACCGGAATTCTTCTTTTACTTGCCGCAGCAAGGTCAATATTTTCCCAACCACCTCTTAATACTCCTATAAATTCAAGATGGGGT
>JAFGSC010000132.1 GCA_016934875.1 Candidatus Atribacteria bacterium | reverse complement strand
TATAATCGTGTTGATGGAGAATTGATTAATCCTATTGAAATACTTGAGAGTATTGAGGAGGAAATAGCATGATGGATAATGTAATCGATCAATACCTTCGTAAAGAGATGTTCCCGAACATCTGGTGTCCGGGCTGTGGAAATGGTATTGTATTGGGAGCTCTGATTAGAGCGATTCATGATCTGGGGTGGAATAAAGATGAAATTGTCATGGTATCAGGCATTGGTTGTTCAAGCAGAATTACTGGATATGTAGATTTCAACACCATGAATACGACGCATGGTCGGGCATTGGCTTTTGCAACAGGCATCAAAATGGCCAATCCAAGACTAAAGGTCATCACAGTCATGGGTGATGGTGATTGTACCGCAATTGGAGGTAATCACTTTATCCATGCCGCTCGTCGCAATATCGATATTACTGCAATCATTATCAATAATATGATTTATGGAATGACAGGAGGACAATATTCTCCCCTTACCCCTACTGGGAAATATGGATCTACGGCTCCTTATGGAAATATTGATCAAAATTTCGACATATCGGCATTGGCTGCTAGCGCGGGGGCATCTTATGTTGCCAGGGGTAATATTTTCAATGTAAATCAAGCTGTACGTTTTTTTAAAAAGGCTTTACTTAAGAAAGGATTCTCGGTAGTGGAAATGATTTCAGATTGCCCCATTTCTTATGGAAAAATGAATCAGTTAAGGACTGCTGTTAAAATGTTAGAATGGATACAGAGTATATCTATACCCAAGAAAACATGGGAAAATTTGTCTCCTGAGGAAAGGAAGGATAAAATACCGATGGGTGAATTTTTAGATATCAACATACCGGAATACACCGAAAAATATCAGGAAGTTTGCGCTATTGCCCAACAAGGAGGAAATGATGAGTGAATATAGAGTAGAGATTTGTTTAAGCGGTTCAGGGGGACAAGGTTTAATTTTAGCTGGAATTATTCTGGCAGAAGCAGCTGGTATTTATAGTGGTCTTGAAGTTGTTCAAACGCAATCTTATGGACCGGAAGCCAGGGGAGGCGCAAGTCGATCGGAGATAGTGATTAGTAATGAAAAAATTGATTATCCTAAAGTATTAAACATGGATATACTCTTAGCTTTAACCCAAAAAGCTTGCGATACATATATTAAAAATGTTAAAAAAGACGGCATATTACTTGTAGACTCAACAAATGTTTCAAAAATACCCAAGTTTTCCGGAAAGTCATATCAATACCCTATTACCAAAGATGCGATTCAAGTGATTGGCAATCAACTTGTTACGAATATTTTATCTTTAGGTATCGTTGTTCAATTATCAAAAGTCGTATCTAGAGAAGCTGTTGAAAATGCATTACATAAAAGAATACCGGAAAGATTTAGAGAATTGGACCAAAGAGCATTGGACTATGGCTTTGCTATAGGTGAGAAAATACAAAAGTAAAAAGTAGCGTTATGAATTATAAATTGGGGGGAGGTATGAAAAATTATGAAAGTATTGGTCGTGAATAGCGGAAGTTCTTCGATTAAATATCGTCTTTTTGATATGGACAATGAATCTTTGTTGGCCAAAGGTTTGGTGGAAAGAATAGGGATCCATGATTCTTTGATGAATCATTATCCAACCGGGAAAGAACCCATGAGAAAGGAAGTGGATATTCCAGACCACCGAAAAGGAATCGAATTGGTCATCGATGCATTATTAGATAAAAAGTTCGGAGTTATTGAGGATATTTCCGAAATATCAGCCATAGGTCATCGAGTCGTTCATGGAGGCGAAAAATATTCAGGTTCCGTTTTATTTAATGATGATGTGCTTAAAATTTTGGAAGAGTATACAGAATTGGCTCCACTGCATAATCCTCCAAATATATTGGGTATAAAAGTATGCCAAGAATTACTACCAAAAGCTCCCCAAGTTTGTGTTTTTGATACAGCTTTTCATCAGACGATTCCGGAATATGCCTATCTTTATGGATTGCCTTATCAATATTATGAAAAATATAGGGTAAGGCGCTATGGATTTCATGGAACATCTCATAAGTATGTTGCTCTAAAGGCTGCCGAGATATTGGGAAGGAATTTGAATGAATTAAAAGTGATTACTTGTCATTTAGGAAATGGGTCAAGTATTACGGCAATCAAGGATGGTATATCCGTTGATACCAGTCTGGGTTTTGGAACAATATCGGGAGTCATTATGGGTACTCGGTGTGGTGATATTGATCCTGCAGTTATTCCTTTCTTGATGAAAAAAGAGAACCTTAGTTATGAAGAAATGAATGATATTTTATATAAGAAAAGTGGTTTTATAGGATTGTCAGAAGGAATTTCCAGTGATAAACGCGACTTAGAGATCAAAGCAGAAGAAGGAGACGAGAAAGCAAGGAGAACATTAGATGTGTTATATTATGGTATTAAGAAATTTATTGGAGCGTACACTGCGGCTATGAATGGATTGGATGCCTTAGTTTTCACAGCAGGCATTGGAGAGAATTCACCTAGACTCAGAAAAAAAATATGTGCAGAATTAAGCTTTTTTGGTATAGAAATTGATGAGTTGAAAAATAATATCAAAGGAAAAACTTCGATTATTAGTAAGGATAATTCAAAAGTTAAGGTTCTTGTTGTTACTACAAATGAAGAATTGATGATAGCAAGAGACACATTAGAAATTTGTAATCATATGAAGAATAATATTTGAAAGTTGAGGAAAGCAAGGATGTACAAAATTATTAAAAAGGAGACGTTGTACCAAAACATTCATGCACTTTGGATTGAAGTACCTGAAATAGCAAGGGCTGTTCAACCTGGCCAATTTATTATTTTAATGACGAAGGAGAAAGGCGAGAGGATACCCCTTACAGTGGCTGATTATGATCGAGAAAAAGGTTATATTGACATTGTTTTCCAGGTAGCTGGCAAGACGACAAAAGAGCTGTCTTTTTTTAATGAAGGGGATTACTTATATTCTGTCATTGGACCTTTGGGGAAAAAATCCGATATAGATTTTTTTGGAACCGTCGTATTAGTTGGAGGAGGTACAGGCATTGCCTGTATTCATCCCATCGCTCGTAATTTAAAGCAAGCTGGGAATAAGGTGATCACAATTATAGGGGCTAGAACAAAAGAATTGATTATTATGGAAAAAGAGTTGAAGGAAGTGTCGGACGAGTTAATTGTTACCACGGATGATGGAAGTTATGGTAAAAAAGGCTTTGTTACTAATATTTTGAAAGAAAAACTCGATCATGACCATACCATTAAAAAGATTTGGGCAATTGGACCTCCTATCATGATGAAAGTAACTGCGAGTGTAACCAAGTCTTATCCGGTTGATACTATTGTTAGTTTAAATGCAATCATGGTTGATGGGACAGGAATGTGCGGCTCATGTCGTGTATCAATTGGTGGAGAAACCAAAATGGTATGTACTGATGGACCCGAATTTGATGCCCAGCTCGTTGATTGGGATGAATTTATGAATCGGATGAATCGATATAGAAAAGCAGAGGAAAGATCTTTGCAATACTATGAAAACCATATAAAAAGGCAAGGTCAAGGAGAAGTATAATGGCTGAAATGTTACCTTTAAAAGATAGAATAAGACTGGAGCAAGTCCCCATGAAAGAACAGTCTCCTGATGTTAGAATTCATAATTTTAAAGAAGTTCCCTTGGGCTATACCAGAGAAGAGGCTATCAGGGAGGCGCAAAGATGTTTGCAATGCAAGAATCCGACATGTATGAGAGGTTGTCCGGCAGAGATTAACATACCATTGTTTATAAAATATATTGTTGAAGAAGATTTCAAAAATGCCTATTTTACCATTTTGAATACTGATGCCCTTCCTGCAGTGACAGGTCGGGTATGCCCTCAAGAAGAGCAGTGTCAAAGAGAATGTGTTCTAAATCATCAAGGGAAGCCTATTGCGATTGGAAGACTTGAACGTTTTGTAGCAGATTGGGCAAGGGAAAACCATGTTCATGCTGAACATCCTAACAATATGAATAACAAGAAAAATTTAAAAGTTGCAGTTGTAGGTTCAGGCCCAGCTGGATTGACTTGCTCAGCAGACCTGGCCAAAATGGGCTATGATGTAACACTTTTTGAGGCTTTGCATAAACCAGGAGGCGTTCTTGTTTACGGTATACCAGAGTTTAGATTGCCGAAGGAAATTGTTGAATATGAAGTAAAAGAAATTGAGCAAATGGGTGTACATGTCATATGTAATTATGTTGTAGGTGCAACAGAGGGAGTTGATGATTTAAAAAAAGATTTTGATGCAATCTTTTTAGCAAACGGTGCCGGAGCACCTCGTTTTATGAATATTCCCGGTGAAAATATGAATGATGTGTATTCAGCAAATGAATTTTTAACCCGATCCAATCTGATGAAAGCCTACCGTTTTCCAGAGTATGATACTCCAATCAATATTGGGAAAATAGCGGCAACGATTGGAGCTGGGAATGTTGCTATGGATTCTGCCCGTACTGCATTAAGGCTAGGTGCTGAAAAATCCTATATTATCTATCGTCGATCAAGAACAGAAATACCTGCAAGGTTAGAAGAAGTACATCATGCTGAAGAAGAAGGGGTCATCTTTCACTTTTTAACATTACCCATTCAGATATTAGGAGATAAAGATGGGAAGGTAACTGGAATGGAATGTATTAAAATGAGTCTAGGTGAGCCTGACCAGTCGGGAAGAAGAAGTCCGGTTCCCATTGAAGGATCGAACTTTGTTTTGGAAATAGATATGGTGATTGATGCGATCGGAACGATGGCAAATCCGATTGTTGCTAGAAGTGCTCAAGATGTAGAGGTAAACCGATGGGGCTATTTTAAGGTTGATGAAACGACCAAAATGACCACTGATGAAGGAATCTTTGCAGGGGGTGATATCATTAGAGGATCAGCTACGGTGATATCTGCTGTTGGTGATGGCAAATCTGCTGCTAGGGCAATTCATGCCTATTTGTCCTCAGGAAACAGCTTGAGGAAGAAATAAAATATTATCTTTTTAGAGGTTTGAAAATGGCAAAAGATAAAGAAATGAATCCTTTCGAAATTGTTCAGGCACAGTTTGATTCTAATGCGGTGAAGTGTGGAATAAGTGAATCAATGCGTGAATTCTTAAGGGAGGCAGAACGTGAGATTAGGGTCCGCATCCCAGTAGAGATGGATGATGGAACAACCAAAACGTTTACTGGATTTCGTGTTCAGCATTCGACTGCAAGAGGTCCTGCAAAGGGTGGTTTGAGATTTGCAGAGAATGAGACGCTTGATATGGTTAGATCGTTAGCAATGATGATGGCATGGAAATGCGCGGTTGTGAACATTCCTCTTGGTGGAGGAAAAGGCGGTGTGATATGTAATCCTCGGGATCTTTCTGATCGTGAAACTGAAAAACTGTGTCGAGGGTGGGTCAGAAAAGTGTATGATTTTGTGGGTCCGGAGATGGATATACCTGCACCTGATGTTGCTACCAATCCCCAGGATATGTTGTGGATTATGGATGAATATGATACCATCGCCCGATCAAGAAAACCAGGTTTTGTAACTGGCAAAGCAGTTGGAGTAGGAGGTTCCTTGGGAAGAACAGAAGCAACAGGGTATGGCGTCATTTATTGTGTCAGAGAAGCTTTAAAACGTTTGAATATTGATTTTAGGGGTGCAACAGCATCGATCCAAGGTGCTGGGAATAATGCTCAATATTGTTGTGAGAAATTCGTTGAATATGGCGGAAAAGTTATCGCGATGTCTTGTTGGGATGCAGTTGATAAAAAAGCTTACACTTATAGTTATGAAAAAGGGATTAACCCAAAAGATTTGTTTGCTCCAGGGACTTTAGATAAGTTTGGAACGATTAACCCGCAAAAAGCTAAATTATTTGGTTGGAAGCAAGAACATGCCGATGCTTGGCTGGAAAAGCCCGTCACTGTATTGATTCCTGCAGCATTAGGTTCAGCAGTACATAGCGAAAATGTTCACAAAATTGATTTTGATAATGTAAAGATTTATGCTGAAGCAGCAAATACACCGACTACACCAGAAGCAGATAAGGTCATAAAAGAAAAAAATGTTTATCTTATCCCGGATTTTCTGTGTAATGCGGGAGGTGTCACTGTTTCTTATTTTGAACAGGTACAAAATAATATGAATTTTTACTGGTCAAGGGAAGAAGTTTTAGAAAGATTAGAAAAGATCATGACTGATGCATTTCATGATGTAGCTGATCTTGCGGAAGAGGAAAACATCTATCCCAGAGATGCTGCTTATATCATCGCTGTTAGGCGGGTAGCGGCTGCAGTGGAAGGAAGAGGATGGGTTAAGAGTAAGAAATAAACAAAATTGTCTTACCCTAGATCGCGTAAATGATTGAAGATTAAGAATAAGAGGTTGATGGAGGATATTGCTTGATATGAAAATTATAGCCCTGGTAGGAGAAAGCGGTACTGGAAAAAGCCACAAAGCTTTATTAATTGCTCACAAAGAGAGCATCGAATATATTATTGATGATGGTTTGTTGATTAAAAAAGATAAAATACTGGCAGGTTTCTCGGCAAAAAAAGAAGCAAACAAAATCCAAGCCATCAAAAGGGCTATTTTTCAAGATAGTGATCATGCTAATTCAGTAAAAGAAATGATCAAGCAAGAAAAGCCAAAAAAGCTGATGATTCTTGGTACTTCAAAAGGGATGATCGATAAGATTGTGCATACGCTGGAGCTTCCTCCGGTTGATCGGTTCATTGATATCGAAGATATTTCTACAGAGAAAGAAATTCAAATTGCTAGAAACATTCGTTCCCGTGATGGGACGCATATTATTCCCTTACCAGGAATCGAAATACAAAGAAAATTTCCAATTAACTTAGTAGAATCTTTAGAGATATTTTATAAAAAGAGGTATGTTAATCGTAAAATCGGTGAAAGAACAGTTGTTCGCCCACCTTTTAGTTATTTTGGTAAACTTTTTATCTCTGAGAATGCTATACTCGATATTATTTTTTTTACGATCAAAGACTTTAAAGAAGTTATCAAGGTTGGAAGGACGAAAATTAATATTAACGAAGAGGGTATTTTTATTCAAATGAATGTTGTGCTTAGCTATGGAAACCAGATAACGAGTGTAGTACAGAAAATTCAGAAAAGCCTCAAAAGGGCATTAGATTATATTACAGGAATTAATATCAGTAAAATTGATATTTTAGTAGAGGATCTTATGGTGGAATCAAATCATCATCAGAAAGCTCATATACAAAATTAAGGAAATTGTGGCTCAATATCATGCAATATCAATCATTAAGTAGGGGGGTGGCAGAGAGATGTTTTTCGAAGAGCAAGAAAGATTAGAGAAGGAAAAGAAAAGTTGGGAAAACAAGTTATTAGAAAAAACTCTAAGTAAATATCCGGAAAGAAAGGATAAGTTTGTTACAGGATCAAATAGAGAAGTAAAAGGACTTTACGATCCAACGGATATCAAAGAGTTAGATTATTTGGAAGATCTGGGTTTTCCGGGAGCTTATCCATTTACCAGAGGTGTTCAACCGACGATGTATCGGGGGCGGTTATGGACAATGCGGCAATATGCTGGTTTCGGAGATGCAGAAGAGTCAAATAAAAGATATAAGTATTTATTAAAGAATGGGCAAACAGGCTTAAGTATTGCTTTTGACCTTCCGACCCAGATTGGTTATGATTCTGATCATCCCATGTCCCATGGTGAAGTGGGTAAAGTAGGGGTGGCCATTGATTCCTTAAGGGATATGGAAATATTATTCGATGGAATTCCCTTGGATAAGGTGAGTACTTCGATGACCATTAATGCACCGGCAGCTATTTTACTAGCCATGTATATTGTGGTAGCTGAAAAACAAGGCATACCGGAAGAAAAATTAGAAGGGACCATTCAAAATGACATCTTAAAAGAATATATTGCCCGAGGTACTTATATTTATCCCCCTTTGCCTTCCATGAGATTGATTACCGATATTTTTGAGTATTGTTCTGAAAAACTACCAAGATGGAACACGATCAGCATCAGTGGTTACCATATTAGGGAAGCAGGGTCTACTGCCGTTCAAGAAATTGCTTTTACCCTTGCCAACGGAATTGCCTATGTAGATGCTGCTGTGAAGAAAGGACTAGATATCGACCAGTTTGCCCCAAGGTTATCTTTTTTCTTTAATGCGCATAATGATTTATTTGAAGAAGTTGCTAAATTTAGAGCAGCAAGAAAATTATGGGCCGATATTATGAAAAATCGTTTCGGAGCTAAAGATCCAAAATCAATGATGCTTCGTTTCCATACTCAAACTGCAGGATGTACGCTTACTGCACAACAGCCCGATAATAATATTGTTCGGGTCACTTTGCAAGCACTGGCAGCTGCATTGGGCGGGACTCAATCCTTACATACCAATTCAAGAGATGAGGCACTTTCTTTGCCCTCCCAAAAATCAGTTAGAATCGCTTTGCGGACCCAACAGATTATTGCTTACGAGAGCGGTATTACTGAAACAGTTGACCCTATCGCTGGCTCTTATTATGTAGAAAAAATGACCAAGGAGATTGAAGATGCAGCCATGGATTATATTGATAAGATTGACCAACTGGGCGGAGCCCCGAAAGCTATAGAGAAGGGTTTCACCCAAAGGGAAATACAGAATAGTGCGTATGAATACCAGAAAGATATTGAAAGCAAGAAAAGAGTGATTGTAGGTGTTAACCAGTTTCAATCAGAAGAAGAGCCCATCAAGGATTTATTGAAAGTGAATCCTGAAATTGAAAAAAAGCAAATAAAGAAATTGCAGGAAGTCAGGCAAAATCGTAATGAAACTGAGGTAAAAGAAAAATTGAGTTTATTAAAAGATGCTGCAGAATCGGGAAAAAACATCATGCCTTTTATATTGGACTGTGTCAGAAACTATGCATTACTGGGAGAAATATGTAATCAAATGAGAGAGGTCTTTGGTGAATACAAAGAATCTTTAAAGATTTAACTGTAAGGAAGGGATAACATGAAAAAATCCAGAATTAGAGTTTTAGTTGCAAAACCTGGGCTAGATGGTCATGATCGTGGGGCAAAGGTAATCGCCAGAGCTTTAAGAGATGCAGGTATGGAAGTGATTTATACTGGTTTAAGGCAGACTCCGGAACAAATTGTTGAGACAGCAATTCAAGAGGATGTGAATGTCATTGGACTCAGTATACTTTCAGGTGCGCATATGTATCTTTTTCCCAGAATTATTGATTTGCTAAACGAACGAGGAATCAATGACATTTTGATCATTGCTGGTGGTATTATTCCAGTTGAAGATATTGCAGAGTTGAAGAAAATGGGTGTAAGAGAAATATTTACTCCAGGAACAGACACAAAAAGAATCGTAGAGTTTATTGAAAAAAATGTATCTTGAATCGTCATTGATCTTAGGTCGCTGAACGCCGTTTGAGGTTTTACTATGAGTCTAAGTAAGCAAATATTACAAGGTGACAGTCGTGCCGTGGCAAAATTAATTACCATGGTCGAAGATGATTTTCAATCTGCACAGCGCTTTTTAGAAGAGTTACATCCATACTGCGGAAAAGCAATTGTGGTTGGCATCACCGGTCCTCCGGGCTCTGGCAAGAGCACTGTTACGGATCAGTTAGCGAAATATTTGCGCAGAAAAGAAAAAAAGGTAGGTATTATTGCCATTGATCCTAGTAGTCCCTTTACAGGGGGGGCTATATTGGGAGATAGAATCAGGATGCAGGATTTAGCTACCGATAAGGATGTTTTTATCCGAAGCGTGGGATCCCGTGGCCATTTGGGAGGACTATCCCGTTCAACCCAAGCAGTCGTAAAGATTATGGATGCCATGGGAAAGGATTTTATTTTTATTGAAACAGTTGGCGTTGGACAGTCAGAAATTGATATTATCAAGGTATCTGATATCGTTCTATTGATTGTGATGCCAGGAATGGGAGACGATATTCAGGTGATCAAAGCAGGAATTATGGAAATAGGTGATATCTTTGTAGTGAATAAGGCCGATCGAGATGGAACAGATCGATTGATTGCCGAAATAGAGATGATGCTTCATTTAGAAAAAAAAGTAAAAAGTTGGGAAAAGCCGATTCTTAAAACGATTGGCACTCAAAACATAGGATTCGATTCCTTGTGGATGGAAATAGAAAAGTGCTTTCATCACTTGGAAGCAAGTGGAGAAATGATTCAAAGAAGAAAAAATCGTACCAGAAAAGAAATCTATGATCTCCTTCAGGAAAGCTGGAGGGAGATGTTTTTTGACCTTATTGGGGAAGATCATCTGGAAAAGGAAGTAGAGAAAGTATCCAGACAGGATGATGATCCTTATCATGCAACCGAAAGACTCATATCTATTTTCAAGGAAAATCTTTTTAAAAGAGGTGAGTAAAATTGTTTGAAAAAATTGACCACATTGGAGTTGCCGTTAAAAATTTGGAAAATTCCCTTCATATTTTTAGGGATTTGCTTGGAATGGAATGCTCAGGGGAAGAAATCGTAAAAGATCAGGAAGTTAAGGTTGCTTTCTTACCTGTGGGAGAAAGCGAGATTGAGCTTTTAGAATCAACTTCTCCTGAAGGAAGCATCGCAAAATTCATTGAAAGTAGAGGAGAAGGGATTCATCATATTGCTTTTAAGGTGAAAGATCTGGAAAGTATGATTAGTGATTTACAGCAAAAGGGAGTCAGGCTCATTGACCAAAAGCCACGGTATGGTGCAGGAGGGGTTAAAATTGCCTTCTTACATCCAAAAAGTACAAATGGTATTTTAATAGAACTTTGCGAGCATAAAAACCAGTAATGTAAAAGAATTAATTTAAATAATCCATTCATTTTTAAAAGGGTCAGTCCACAAAATTGATCAATTTGAATTGGTTAGGTAAAAGAAAGGAGATACTAAAAAGATGGAACAAACGATCCATGATTTATTAGGGAAGCTACAGGAGAAGACAAAAAAAATACTTGCAGGCGGTGGGAATGAAAGAATTAAGGCACAGCATGACAAGGGTAAGTTGACTGCTCGAGAAAGGATAGATTTGCTTTTGGATAAAGATAGTTTTAATGAGCTGGACCTTTTTGTTGAGCACCGTTGTACCAATTTTGATATGGAGGGGAAAGAAGTTCCGGCAGACGGAGTCGTTAC
>JAFGSC010000131.1 GCA_016934875.1 Candidatus Atribacteria bacterium | reverse complement strand
TATAAACAGGGAGAACAATAATTTTTATATGAAAAGTGGGGAATTTTCAATTCCATTTTTTGAGGAAATTAACTTTCCACTTGACAAGCAAAAGACGAGAAACTATCAAAAAACGATAATTTCTTCTCTATCACATGGCAAAATGAATCTGAAAGCAATCATGAAAAGTTAATGAAATGTATTAAATCACTAATTAAAGTGAACCTTAAATCAAGTGATTTAAAAATTATACAGAAATATTCATGGCTAGAAAATTATAAGAATTCATGTGATACTTATAGCTCATAAGTTTTATTTAAATATAAAGGATAACCCATGATCAAAAAAGATTTTATTATTGATTTCGCCAACTCATTCAATTCCGATAAATGCCAAGGATTATTCTCAAAACTCAATGAAACATTCAAACCCTCAGATGAAATTTTATCCGATTATATTCCAGAAGACAACAATTGGGTAAATACACTTAAAAAAATCGGTTCCATTGATTTTAAAGATGAAATTTCTCTCTGGGTTATTTCGGCAGAATTATCAATTCAATTATCAGAAAGATCGAGCCGTTTGAAACAGTATAAAATTGCCAAACGTATCATCAAGGAAGAGTTTCTCGATTCGTGTATTTTTATATTTTACGATAAGTTTGGTTCTTTTAGAATGTCTCTTGTTTCTGTTCAATATTCTGGTACTTCTCGCGAATATAACTCATTCAAACGCCAGACTTTTCATGTCTCTTTATCACAACCAAATAAAACTTTTATCAATCAAATCTTTAATGCTGATTTCTCAAGCTTAAAAGGTATTAAAAAAGCCTTTTCTATAGAAGCTGTTTCAGATGCCTTTTACAAAGAATTCAAACCCAAATTCGATATGTTGGCAAAAGCAGTCTCCGGAAAAAAAATTTCAAAAGAAGCCCGTGAAGATTTTGCTTTATTATTCGCTATCAGAATCATATTTCTTGGTTTTGTCCAAAGAAAAGGCTGGCTGGGCATAGAAGATTTTATTTCAAAATTTTGGGAAGAATATAAAGTTAGTTTTGAAGGGTATGATAAATTCTATGATAATTGGCTCAAACCTCTATTTTTTGAAGCTCTCAATAATCCTCCCGGCAGAAAAGTAAGATACGGCAATAATAACTTCTCAACTGAAACAGAAAAACTTCTTCAACAAGCCCCATATTTAAATGGTGATCTATTTAAACCCAAAAAAGATGTTGATCTCTATGACCTTTATCTTCCCGATAAAGAAATTAAAGAATTTATCGAATTTCTTTTCCAATATAATTTCACAATTGAAGAAAACGCTAACTATGATGATGAAGAATTAGAATTGAATCCCGAATTTCTTGGTATTATTTTTGAAAGATTAGTCAATAAAGCAGATGGTGCTGTTTATACTCCTCGTGTTGAAGTAGATTTCATGTGCCGTATTTCACTGCTTAAATGGCTTCAAAAAAATGGAGATTTCCAGGCTTCTGATTTATATAATTTGTTCTTTCGGAATAAAGGTGCAGAAGCAGTTTTTGATTCGCACCAAAAACAAGGTGATTTCTCAACCGAAGAATTAGACAGACTCATATATTTACTCGAAAACGTCACTATTTGTGATCCTGCTGCAGGTTCCGGTGCCTTTGAAGTTGGCATGCTGCATGTTCTTAATGAAATTATTGCAAATCTTAAGTCACGTCCAAACTATTCTGGCAAAACAGATATTCTGGATACATTTCATCGCAAAGAAAGGATTATTGCTCGTTCCCTCTATGGCGTTGAGGTTAAACGGTGGGCAGTATGGATAAACCAACTCCGCCTATGGCTAACCTTATTCATCGATATGCCGGATGATTTGAAGAACTCTACTACCCCGCTTCTTCCCAGCCTGAACTTCAAAGTAGTTCAGGGAGATAGTCTTATCCAGCGGATTGGCAACAAACCTTTCCCCGTACATGGTCACGCTCAGCTATCCTCAAGTGTAAAGAGTAAAATTACTGCACTCAAAAAAGCAAAAATCGAATTTTTTGATAACAAAGGTTTATCTTTTGATAAAATCAAAAAACTGGAACGTGATACTTTTACTGCTATTTTGGATGATCAGATAGATGAAAAAAGAAGTTTATTGCGTGGATTAGCCGAACCCGATGCTAAACAGCAAAATTGGCTGGGAGAGGAAGAAGAACAACCTCATATTAAAATTAATGAAGAACATAGAAAAGAGCTTCAATCTGAAATCGATCAATTAATGTTTGAGAAAAATAATCTTACCGAAGAAATCCCTTTCATTTGGAATATTGAATTTCCAGAGATTTTCTTTGAAAAAGGTGGTTTTGATATTATTATCGGTAACCCACCTTATGTTAGGCAGGAAGATATAAAAGATCCTCAAAACAAACTTAAACCTACAGAATATAAAGCTGCTCTTAAAGAAATGGTTATAGATGATTTTAGGAAACACTTTGTAATTTCTACCGTCAATAATCCCGAAATAAGAAAGATTAACGGTAAAAGTGATCTATATATTTACTTCTATTTGAGATCATTACATTTATTGAACTCACAAGGTATTCATTGCTTTATCTGTGAGAATACATGGCTTGACGTTGAGTATGGCATATGGTTTCAAGAATTCTTATTGGCAAATGTACATGTTCCGCTTATTATAGACAATCATGTAAAACGTAGTTTTTCTTCATCTGATGTTAATACAATTATTTCTATTATGAATCCTCCAAAATCAGAACACAAAATTATTAATATTCAACTAATTTATAAGTTTATCTCCTTTTTTAAACCATTTGAAGAAGTCCTGTTCTCCGAAAATTTATTAGAAATTGAACAACAGACTAAGTATTTCTTTAAGAATAAATCATTTAGATCATATCCAATTACAATTTCTAATCTTATAGCACAAGGGTGTGATTTTGAAAATGAAGAAAATAGAAAACTGAATATTGGAATATACATTGGTGATAAGTGGGGTCGTAAATATCTGAAAGCTCCAGATATCTTTTTTGATATAATAAAAAAAGGTACAAATAAGTTTTTAAAATTAAAAGAAATTGGTAAAGTGAAATACGGTACTAAAACCGGATATAATAAATTCTTCTACTTAAGCAAATCTGATTTAGATAGATGGGATATAGAAGAAGAATATTTAAGGCCTGTGTTAAAAAGTCCTACAGAATGTGAGACATATCTTATAACACATGAAAGCTTCAAATATCATGTGTTTTATTGCGATAAATCAAAATCAGATTTAAATGGAACAAATGCTTTAAAGTATATAAATTATGGTGAAAATTTAGATATAACAATAAGTCAAGGATCTGATAAAGGTAAAAATATTATTGGTGTTCAAAATCTAAAATCAGTAAAAGGTAGAAAACCTTGGTATCGAATTTCAGAAAATGAAGGAAATACATTCTGGAATAAAGAGTTGCGTCAAAGGCTTTTTTGTTCTTTTACAAAGACTAACGCATTAGCTGATTGTAGGTTATATTATGGTAATTTCAGTGCAAAGGTACAACTATATTTGAATTCTACTCTATATCATTTCATTGAAGAAGTACTCAATAGAGAAATTGGTGGAGGTGGTGGCCCTCGAAGTGTAATGGTATATGAAGTTAATAATTCTTTAGTTTTAAATCCTGATGTTTTAGAGTTTGAAAAATTAGAATTAAATCGTGAAATAAAATCTATTTTCATCGAATGCGGTATCAATCCTGATTCTGAAATTCCAATAGAAGAGCAAGAGCCGAATCCTCTATCAGATCGTAAAGAATTGGATAATATAGTTTTTGACGCTTTGGGTTTAACAGAAGATGAACGAAACGAAGTCTATCGGGCTGTATGCCGTTTAGTCTGGAACAGAATCAGCAAAGCTCGGAGTGTGTAATGGGAAATTTTATCACAAATCAGCAAGACGTAAAAACACTTAAAACCCGCAAGTCCATAATTCCTCGGCCGCAGGGCAGGGAGTTCGGATGGAAAAATAAATGATTGCCGGCAGTCCTCCCATCTTTTTCGGGATAAGGAACTCCCGTCAATAATTGGAGACATGATAATATGAAGAAAGAAAATAAAATTCAGCTTTTCCAGCAGCAAAAAGTAAGAACTCATTGGGATGAT
>JAFGSC010000130.1 GCA_016934875.1 Candidatus Atribacteria bacterium | reverse complement strand
GAAATGTTGAAACGGCAAATCGAATCGACAGACAAACAGATAGATCAACTGGTTTATAAATTGTACGATTTAACAGAGGAAGAAATAAGAATAATAGAATCAGAAACTTAAAATGCGTAACCTTGCATAGCACAGAGCACTAAAAAAATAGGCTCTTCTGAATTTGGAATAATAGGGAAAATAAAATGGAAACTAATTTATCAAAATACAAAAAAGATTTAGAAACATTAATTACTCAGGGTAAACTACTTTATTATAGTTTAGCGCTAGAGTTAGATATCGCCGATCCAAAATCAAAAAAGGAGTTAAAGGAAGTTTTTAGAGATATAAAAAAACCTATTTTCATTGAAGATTACGAAAAATGGTATTCTGAGTCCATCAAAGTTATAAAACAAATTTTACCAGACCGATTTATCGATTTCACAAAGTTATATAAAGATGAAAAACGAAAAGAGATCTCTTATCTAACATATACAATTTCTGATCTGATGATTGGTCTTCGCACGAGCAGATCAGGGGAAACAGTTACTGATAGCAAAGCAGCATTTCCAAAATTTAAACAACAACTAAATATTCTGGAATCAGCAAAACAACGTTTTGAAAGTTCTCTTTTTGACATAAAACAATTACTTCGATCAGACATTTTTGATAATAAATTAGCTGCAGCAGAAGAATTGCTTAAAAAAGGATTTATTAGAGGAGCAGGCGCAATAGCAGGCGTTGATCTTGAAAGTCACCTTATTCAAGTTTGTGAAAATCACAAAAAAGATTTGAAAAACAAAAATCCCTCAATCAACGACTACAATAATCTTCTTAAGCAAGAGAGCATTATTGATATTCCTAGTTGGCGTTTTATACAACACCTTGGCGACTTAAGAAATCTCTGTGATCACAAAAAAGAGAAAGAACCTAAAAAAGAAGACGTAGAAGAGTTAATAAAAGGTGTTGGAAAGATAATTAAAACAATATATTAAAATGTTATCATATGCTTCACTTTACCTGCGATATAAAAGCACTTGAATATAGCATTGTAATAAAATAACTATATTTATAAAAAACAGTTACAGATTTACAGGGATAATAAATGAAGCTATATAATATATAGCTTTAATTTAGGTAGGTTTTATAAAAGACAGCATGCTGACTTTTTAAAGTTAAATGAAGCTTTTACAGAGGAATAGATTCTAAACGGGAAACAAATGGATAAAGGTACTCAGAACGATGATAAAGCCTATATTAAATTCGTTGGGGAGGAGAGGTGGGCTACTTTTGGCATATTCAATGGGAATGCTTTCCCTCCTGGATTGGAGGGTATAGTTAGTGATTGTAGTTCCAGAGCGGCTATGTTTTTATATCATGTTAATGCACTGAACATGAATATGACCGCAAGTAAGAGAATGTTCATAAGGCAGTTGAAAAGCAATTTATCAGAACAGTGGACTCAAGGATTCGTCAATACTAAGATCAATAGAGACATGAACTTTATGGCGATATACGATGGCCTTGACTATCTGGCCGCCTTCAATTGCATGCTGCAGGAACTTAAATCCCTACTGGATATTTATGCCAATCTGATGGCAAAGCTCATAATTCCCTCCGCTCAGTTGAAGTTTTCCAAGGCAATCATCGAAGGGATTAATATATCAGGAGGTAAAGTTGTTCTTTGGCTTAGAAACAGTGCTCCAACCAATTTTGCCAATACTTCCCTCCTATCGGAAGTTATTGTCAAACATAGCACGGATTGGATTACTCAAGCTGTCAAGTACCGGGATACATTGATACATTATGGTGATATCAAAGGGCTTAAACATATGCATGTAATGTTAAAACGCGAATACCCTCCTTTTAATGAGGCAGAGATTGAGCTGCCAGCCATGCCTGATGGTCGGCTATTGACAGATTATTGTATAGGATTGGTTGATAAACTGGCAAACTTCTTGGATGAATCATTGAAGCTATTGCCAAATGTCGATCACAGCCTCATTAGATTTGGTAGCTTTGTCCTACCTAAAACGAAGACAGCGAGTCGAAATATATAATCAAATGCCATATAACAATTAATTATAGATCAATACAAGGGACTATGGTCGAAGAAACAACCAAAATCGATTCGACCAGATATACCTGAAGTTGGTCATTAAAACAGAAAAATGATAGGATTATAGGAAGGTTTGATGATGTTGTTTATTTTATCGAGAGTATTTTTCGAATTTCAATCAGTTTTGAATTATTTAAAGGGCATTTATTAGAAAGGGGATGATATAATTATGTTTAGACTTTCAAATTCTCAGTTGTTTATTGCATGCGGATTGCTTTCAAGTATTTTAGGTTCTGGTGTTTTAGTTTGGCGTGCTGCAAAAAAGTATTTTAAATCAAAATTTTCAAAGAAAGCGAAACAAGAAATTGAAGACGAGGCAATCTCAGTTTCATATAATCGATTAGCTTCAGAGAATCGGAATGATATGTTGGCTGATAGTATTGTAAGAGGTTATATAGCTACCTATAAAAGTTCCTTGTTGGGTTTTTTGTTACTTATTATTGGTTTTATCCTTCAATTAATTGGGACGCTAATTTAAAATAAGACGATTGACTAGTAACGAAGTTGAAATGTTTTCCAGAAAACACTTTTTTCTTCAGATTGTAGTTTATAATTTTCATTTCATATCGGCATTTTTTTCCTAAAGGCGAGCCGATCTCGGCCCATTTACTTCGTTGCTGCGGATTCGCGGTGGATAACCACAGCTTCACCCGCCGACGCCTTGTAAGTGGATCAATCTCGACTCGTGAATAATCCAGGCAAGAAATACGCGGCAACCGATTTGAAAAACTCTCAGGCGATCGAAAAGGACAATACAGTATCCGGATAAATGATCAATATCG
>JAFGSC010000129.1 GCA_016934875.1 Candidatus Atribacteria bacterium | reverse complement strand
TTATCGTGATCGAAGAGCGAGAAAAAGAGATTTCAGAAGATTATGGATTACTCGCATTGGAATTGCCGCTAAGGAGGAAGGCATTTCATATAGCCAGTTAATGAAAGGGCTAAAAAATGCCAACATTCAACTTAATAGGAAAATATTAGCTGAAATAGCCGTTCACCATAACAAGGCTTTTGCTCAACTTTCTCAATTTGCTATGACCGAAAGTAAATGATGCCTATTTTTTTTAAATGAATTAGCTATGATTAAAAATAAAACATAGTCAAAGAATCAGAAACTAGTAGATCCGAGACTCACTTTTATAGAGTTTTTTGATCAAATTTCCCTTTTGAATTGCCAGCTGAAAATTAAAGAGTAGGTTTGGACGTTTTCTTCCCGTTATAGAAGAATTAAGTTTGGGCTTACGTTAAAGCCAAAAAGGGTGGTACCGCGGAAGAGTTTATAATTTTTCGTCCCTTGGATGGGATAGAATTGTAAACTCTTCTTTTTTTATTTTATATGTATTAAATCTCTTAGGAGGTAAACTTTGGAAAAAGAAATCATTCATTTAAAAGAACGATTTGATCAACAAATTCTTTTCACTAGAAACAGCATGGAATTAGAAAAAATCAGAAATGAGTATATTGGTCGTAAAGGCTATATTTCTAAACTATTAGGTCAATTACCTTTATTGTCTCAGGAAGAAAGACCTAAAATTGGGAAAATGTTGAATCAAATAAAGCAGAGCATTCAGAAAGTACTTGAGGAAAAAGAGAAGGAATTACAAAAGCAGAAGACATTCAAAGAGGAAATTTTTGATTATACTGTACCAGGAAAAGATTTTTTAATGGGTACATTTCATCCTATTGAATTAATACTCAAGCAAACGGAAGAGATTTTTCTCGGTATGGGGTTTAAAATGGTTGATGGCCCGGAGATCGAACTGGATTATTACAATTTTGAAGGACTAAATATTCCCAAGGATCATCCAGCGAGGGATGATCAAGATTCTTTTTATATTTCTCCGGAGATATTATTGAGAACGCAGACTTCACCGATGCAAGTTAGAACGATGGAAAATCAACCTTCACCAGTCCGGATTATTTCAACAGGGAAATGTTATAGGAGAGATTCAATTGATAGTACTCATACCCCGATGTTTCATCAAATAGAAGGATTGGCTGTTGATAAAGATATTTCTCTAAGTGATTTAAAGGGCGTTATTACTGAATTCTGCCATCAAATATTTGGAAAAGAGAGAAAAGTAAGATTCAGGCCAGGCTATTTTCCTTTTGTAGAGCCTGGTGCAGAAGTTGACGTATCCTGTGGATTGTGTAATGGCAAGGGATGTCAGTCGTGTGGCTATACTGGGTGGCTAGAAATTATGGGTGCAGGAATGGTTCACCCCCATGTTTTAGAAATGGTAGGTTACAATGCAGAGGAATTAACTGGTTTTGCTTTTGGAATGGGAGCTGAAAGAATTGCCATGTTAAAATATGGTATTCATGACATACGATTATTTTTTGAGAATGACATACGCTTTTTAAATCAATTTAAATAGTTGAAGCATTGATTAGGGGAGGCAAAAGAAATGCAGGTTTCATATAATCTATTAAAAGAGTACATTGATATTGAGTTATCACCTACCGAATTAGCGGATCGACTCTCAATGAATGGAATTGTGGCTGAACACAGTAAAGGTATATTTGAAGATGTAAGCGGTGTTGTTGTGGGGAAAATAAAAGAAATTTATCCTCATCAACAAAATGATAATTTGTCTGTCTGCTTGGTAGATTTAAAAAGTGATCTCTTAGAGATCGTTTGCGGGGCAAAAAACATGAAAGTTGGTGACTGTATACCTTTAGCTTTAGATGGAGCTATTTTACCGGAGTTGGGCAAAATCGAAACAAAGAACTTTCAGGGTGTATATTCAAAAGGAATGATTTGTTCTGCTTCAGAGCTGGGATTAGAAAAAAGTAAATCACCAGGTGTTTTAATTTTTAGTCAGAATATTCCTTTAGGAGAAGACATAAAAAATGTCAAAGGAATTCGCGGTGACGTGATTTTTGATTTTGAGATATTTTCGAATCGTCCTGATTTAATGAGTGTGATCGGTATAGCCCGCGAGATTGCTGCTTTTAGTAAGAAACCGCTGCGGATTCCGGAGATTAATATTATCGAGGCAAAAGAAAATATCACGGATAACCTTTCAGTTTTTGTGAAGGATCAAGAACTGTGCCCTCGCTATGCAAGTAGGATTATCAAAGGGTTACAGATTCAAGAATCTCCTTTTTGGCTAAGATGGAAATTGTTCCTACTAGGAATTAGGCCTATTAATAATGTTGTGGATGCGACAAATTTTGTAATGATGGAAACTGGACAACCGCTTCATGCCTTTGATCTAGAATATATTCATGGTAGACAAATTATTGTTCGTAGAGCATACGAGGGAGAGAAGTTTGTTAGTTTGGATAGCACTGAAAGAAAATTAACCAAGGAAAACCTCGTAATTGCTGATACGGAAAAAGCAATTGCATTAGCTGGTGTCATGGGCGGAGAAAATTCAGAAATTAAAAACCATACAAATGATGTGGTTTTAGAATCGGCATATTTTAATTCAGTAAATATTAGGAGAACCAGTCGTTATTTTTCCCTGAGAACAGATGCCTCTAACCGATTTGAGAAAGGAATTGACCCAGATGGGCAAACTTATGCCTTAGATAGAACAGCATCCCTAATAGCCCAAATTACATCTGGGAAAGTTCTTTCAGGAATTATTGATGAGCGAAATAATCAATTCGATGCAAGAAAACCAATTCGTTTACATTTCGATAAAATTGAAAGAATCATGGGTGTTCCGATCAAGGATAAACGCAATGATTTGAAAAAACAATCGACTCAAATTTTGGAAAGACTAGAAATGAAAATTATCAAGCGAGATGATTGTTCTTTAACCATACTTCCTCCTACTTTCAGAGGAGACATTCAAAGAGATGTTGATTTGATCGAAGAGATTGCCAAAATTTACGGTTACGAAAAAATACCATCTACTTTATTTAGGTCAACTTTCGTTCAAAAAGGAAAAAGTTTCCAACAAAAGGTGATTGATAAGATTAAATACATTCTTATTGGCTGTGGCATGCATCAGACGATTGGTTATAGTATGATTAACACTGATTCATTTGACTGGATGAATTTGCACGATAATCATCCCTTACGAAATACAATCAAATTGTTAAATCCTTTGATTCAAGACCAAAGTGTTATGCGAACTACCCTAATACCAGGTATACTAAAGGTAATTCAAAGAAATACGAATCATAAAGTAGAAAAAATAAAAATATTTGAAATTGGAAGAGTATATTTTCCTAGAGTAGTCCAAAAAGAAAATAATCTTCCGATTGAGAAATTAATGCTCGCGGGAGCAATTACTAAGATTGGAAGAGGAAATATATGGGAAAAAACTGAAAATTGGAATGAATATGATTTAAAGGGGATTTTAGAATCACTATTTGATAGCCTGAGGATCAAGAATGTAGACTATGTTCAGGGCGAGTTTCCTGCTTTTGATATTGAAAGAAACGTGAGGATTCTGTTAAATGAACAAGATGTAGGGATTTTTGGGAAAATTCATCCGGATATTACCAATTTTTTGGGAATACCGGGAGATATTTTTCTATTTGAACTCTGTTTTGATGAAATATATCCCTTGATTCATCAGCAAGTGATCTATAAACCTATACCAAAATATCCTTTTATCCGAAGAGATATTGCCATCATAATAAAAGAGCCGATTAGCATTAAACAAATTGAAACTTTAATTTTGAAAATAGATAAAAAAGTGATTCAGGAAGTCGAATTGTTTGATATATTTAGAGGAAAACAGATTGAGCCTGGATATAAAAGTGTTGCTTTTTCAATTGTATTTCAAGCAGATGATCGCACACTCACTGATCTGGAAGTCGACAAAATAATAGAAAATGTTAAAATGAAACTAAAAGAAAATTTCAATGCCGAATTGCGTCAATGAGATTGTTATTTGGAAAAAAGTTCGGAGGGAAATTGGAGAATATTCCTATTAACTGGATTGATGTGACCATTCTTATTATTATATTATTTAATATTTTTTTGGGATATAGAAGAGGTGTTATTGCAGAGGTTTTAACGCTTGTTGGCTTAGTTACAGCAATATTTGTATCTATTTTTTGGTATACTGATTTAAGTTTATTCCTGATGAAACAATTTCAATGGGATCAAACTCTATTAAATATTCTCAGCTTCATTGTTATTTTTGTTTTTGTGATCATAGTATTCCGTTTAATGGAAAATATTTTGAAGCGTATTACTGCATTGCTACTGTTAAATTGGATCAACAATCTCGGTGGCGCCTTCTTTGGTTTAATCAGGGGTTCAGTGATTGTGAGTTTATTACTGTTTTTGCTTAATGTTATTCCTTTACCAATAGAAATCCAACAACAAGTTCAACAGTCAATGCTGGCAGAATTATCTTTAAGCGGATTCATTACTGTTTACAATACAGTGAAAGAGTGGTTACCGTTACAT
>JAFGSC010000128.1 GCA_016934875.1 Candidatus Atribacteria bacterium | reverse complement strand
CATCTGTCCCTTCGGTGGTGTTGTCACGACCTATACCTATTTTACCCAGGGAATATTTGTCAGGAAAATTCATCAATCTTCCTTTACACTGATGTGGCTGGTTCTTCTGTTGACCCTGATTTTCGGACCGGTATTTTGCGGATGGATATGCCCTTTTGGTACGGTACAGGAATTTGTTGGAAAGATTGGTAAAAGATTATTCCCTAAGAGATACAACCGATTCATCTTACCCAAAATCGATCATTGGCTGCGCTATATCCGCTATATTGTATTACTGGTAGTAGTTATAATGACGGCCAGAGAACTTACTCTGGTTTTCTTGAACATTGACCCATATTTTGCCCTGTTTAATTTCTGGTCTGATGAGGTCACTCTTTCTGCCTTCATGATGCTGGGTATCGTAATACTTCTATCTTTGTTTGTGGAACGTCCCTGGTGTAAATATCTTTGCCCTTTAGGAGCCTTGCTGGGGATATTTAACCTGTTTCGCATCATACCCTTAAGGAGGAATGAAGAGACCTGTATCCATTGCAAGCAATGTGACCAAATCTGTCCGATGAATATCGAAATTTCTAATAAAAAAATTATTCGTGATCATCAATGTATTTCCTGCCTGCTTTGCACCGATGAGGTTGCCTGTCCGGTGAAAGATACTCTTTATTTTGGGTTTTTACATAAAAAAACACCAAAGAATTAAACTACTTTTTTGAGAGGTATACCATGAAAATTAGCCATGTTCATATATTAATTGCCATTGTCATTATCATCGGTGGGGGTATTGGGCTTGCCAGCCAGATGAACCTGTTCGGAACTTCCCGTTCAGTAGAACCGATTAAGTTAACCGAGGATACTTATGATATTGCAGATATCAGAGGGTCTTCTACATTAGGAGAAATCGAAACCTATTATCGGGTTCCATCAGAGGCGATTATTGAAGCATTTAGTTTAAAAGCGGATACCAATCCTTCCACATTTCAGTTAAAAGACTTAAAAGAAATTTATCTTCCTGTAGAGATAGAAGGGGAAGAGTATGCAGTAGAAACTGATACGGTCAAGGTTTTTGTTTCTCTTTATTCCGATATTCCCTATACCTCGGAAGAGACTTTCTACTTACCTGAAACTGCAGTCGATTATCTTATCAGAGAAAATAAGCTAACTGCGGAAGAAGAAGATTACTGGAGGAAGCATACCTTTGATCTGGATTCCATTGAACCCGATGAGGGAACGACTGTCCTCGGAGAAGGAACCCAAGATGAGCCTGTGATCCAAGAAGAAAAGAACCCTGTTTCCATTGGCGGGAGGATGACAATTGCTGAGATCATGGCTATGGGCATCGATGCAGTAACATTTAAAGAGATCACCGGTTTAGAGGTTCCTGAAGATAAAACAATGGCTATCAGAGATTTCTTCACCTCGCAGGGTCTGGAATTCTCTGTTCTTAAAGAAAAAATGGAATCTTTTTTATCTTCAGGTGATAAAAATTAAGAAATTACGAAAGAAAATATCCTCCTCTTGCGTATAGAAAGTAGAAACGGAATAAGATTCATTGGAGGAAAAAAATTATGAAGAATACCCAAGCCATCAGATCAACAATCATTTTTACTATGGTTATATTTGTTGCAGTTTTCTTGCTTCTGAATGCCCTTGCACATAGTCATACTCAAGCGTATCAGGGGAAAGGCAGAAAAGGATTTCAACAGAGATTTTCGGTATCGCAAGAACTCCTGCTGCAAGACAATACTATGGAAAAGCAACTGAATGAAAATAAATTTGAAAGATAGGCAAGCAACGAAGTAAATTGATCTTATTGCACATTGTTTTAGATAAATTTATTTTTAAAATTTTTAAACAAATTGAAATGAATGCCCGAATGTGATATTTTATTTTAGTAAGAATAAATAAATTTGTTTTTTATAACTGAATCATTGAATTTGAAAGGTTGATAAAGGCAAACTATCCGAAAGGATAGGACGCAAAGTCATGGGTCTAAAGCATCAAATGCTATGAGCGCCAGACTGCCGGCTTTTTTTATTTTGGTTTAAAGAGTGTATATTATTTTGAATAAAGATGTGACTTAAGGTAGACCTTGGGTATGAATAGATACAAAAAACCAGTCAATAGAAAGGAGTATCCGATGAAAAAAATGCTTACGGTCATTCTAGTTGTAGTCTTTTTGTTATTCTGCATTGGAAGTATAGGATTAGCTCAAGTTGGTCCTAATGGCCCTGCACCTGAATCCCACGACGGGGTTTCTGAGGGCAGCGGATTGGAAAGCCCATTTGGACTGCAAGACGGAGTTGGTCCAGCTCCAAGTGCCGGCGATAGTGTTCCTGATGGTCCAGGGTGGTAAGATTGCACGGTTATGACATTTTAAATTAATAAAACATGATAAAGTAAATCAATGATAAATGATTCACTGGACTTTGAGACGAGTCGTTTGCTGATCAAGATACTGTCAAATTTTATGGATGGAAAATTTTCAACTTAATCCTTACGGTCGGGGTAGCAAGCATATTTTTACTAAAACATATTTTGAAAAAATTTTCTAAGTACAGCCCTTCAGCCCTTGGTGAGGGGCTTTTTTTTGTAGTTTTTTTCTTTATCTTAAAAATAGACAGTTAGATTTTGTAATTTATTTCCGGTCATAGAAAAAATACTTATTTTAAAAAATCCCTACTTACTATATAATATATTCAATATATCTTTCTATGAGGTAGGGAGGTTAGTATATGAAAAAAATGTTGGTTTTCGTATGGTTTGCGATTCTCTTTGTATCCTTTGGAGCTACATTCATTGTTAGCGCAATTGCTTCCGAACAATCACTGGTTTCCCTTTCTTCGGGAGCATTTCTGCTAGAGAAACCTGCCGAATCCAGTCTTACCTTTTATGGATTTTATATCATGGACGAAAACCCCGAAACCGGCTGGTGTTCTCCGGAAGGGGAGGTGTCCAACCACATCTTCGTCATTGAACTTACTGAAGAGACTGTAATTCATCACCTGGAGTTTGACACGGCATATATAGATACAGCAGGGAGTGCTGCCAAAGACATCGTTATCGAACTTTCCAGCGAAGGTCTCACAGAAGGTTTTCAGGAGATTGCCCGTATTTCTTTGATCGATCAGCAGGATAACCAGAAATTTCCGGTTACTAATGAACTGTCCGGAAGATGGCTTCGACTGACGATTTTAAATAACTATGGCTCGACTCAATATACCGAGCTGATGGATTTTCGTGCCTATGGAGAACAATTGACCGAAACACCCTTACCTGATATTTCCGGAACTTATACCAGTGACTACCACAGTGATTTTCATTTAAGACAGCAGGTAACCTCTCTTACCGGCTGTTATGAATGGGACGAAGGATTAATAAATGGTACCTTTGAAGGAAAGATGGT
>JAFGSC010000127.1 GCA_016934875.1 Candidatus Atribacteria bacterium | reverse complement strand
TTAATATTTATTCAGTATTTTATAAGACCCGAATGATCAGTCATAATATCTCACTGTAAAATTTTCATTGACAATTATGAAAGTTGTGATATGCTTTCTAAGGGATATCTTTAAACTAGTACGAGATACTAGGAAGGTACTTTATAATGATTGTATGTTTAATAATCTTCATCACGCTTAACATTGATTATAACTTTTTAACCTTTTCGTTCTCCGAACGAAAAGGTTTTTTTTATGATACTTTCTAATATAAACCACTTGAGAAATTAAAAAAGGGAGGGATCGTATGATCAAAGGGAGGCATTTGATTGAGGTAAATGATTTCACATTGGATGAAATTGAAGATCTATTAAATTTTGCTGATAGAATTATTCAAAACCAAGCAAAATATTCTGAATTGTGCAAGGGCAATTTAATTGCTACACTTTTTTATGAACCATCCACCAGAACTAAATTTAGCTTTGAATCTGCCGCACTGAGATTAGGGGCACAAGTTATTGGTTTTGCCGATGCTATGACCTCATCAGTTTCCAAAGGAGAAAGCCTAATTGATACCATTCAAACTATGGCTTGCTATGTAGATTTAATTGTCATAAGACACCCTAAGGAAGGCGCTCCACGCCTTGCATCCAAATATTCTCAAGTACCTATCATTAATGGTGGTGATGGGGGTCATCACCACCCCACTCAAACCTTGACAGATCTATTGACAATAAGATCATTAAAAGGTACTTTATCAAATCTTACTATAGGATTATGTGGAGATTTAAAATTTGGTCGAACAACTCACTCACTAACGAAAACATTACTCAGATATCCTAACGTCAATTTTATTTTCATATCTCCACAAGAACTGAAAATTCCTGAGTACATTAAAGACGAAATAGGAAAAGAACGTTATCTAGAAACTGATTCTCTGGATAACAGCATCGGCGATTTGGATATATTATATATGACTCGGGTTCAAAAAGAACGATTTTTTAGCGAAGAGGAATATCTTCGGCTGAAAGGGTATTATATTTTAGATCAGCGAAAAATGAAAATGGCTAGAAAAGATATGATTGTGATGCACCCCCTACCCAGGGTAAACGAAATTGCTACAGAAGTAGATACGGATGAAAGGGCAGTATATTTTAAACAGGCTAGATATGGGATGTACGTAAGAATGTCATTAATAGCCAAGATGCTTGGAAAAGGAGAATGATTATGATTAATGTATCGAAATTAAAAAAAGGAATTGTCATCGACCATATTAAAGCAGGCAATGGATATAAAATATTTCGCCAATTAGGGTTGGATAAACTAGAGGACACAGTGGTATTATTAAAAAACATTCCATCAAATAAAATGGGCATCAAAGATCTCATCAAAATTGAGAATGATATCTACCTGGACTTAACAGTTCTTGGATTAATTGATTCGGGAGTCACGGTGAACATCATCGAGAACGGCCAGAGGAAGGAGAAAATTAAACTAGAATTGCCCAAAAAAGTTCAGGGAATATTAAAATGTCGCAATCCAAGATGCATCAGTACGGTAGAAGATGTTGGTAACATTGAATTTACACTTGTTAATCCTATTACAAAAGAATACCAGTGTGAGTATTGTCACGAGAAAACCACTTTTAGAGAAAACTGATGTCAATGATCATTAAAAATATCAGAATTATTGACTCAATAACGGATAGAATAACAAATATTATCATTCATAAAAACTCTTTTGCGGAAATCGATCATCTGGATAAACAAGAATACTTCTCATCAGAGATGATTGATGGAAAACAGATGGTCTTAATGCCTTCATTTATCGATTTGCATTGCCATTTAAGAGATCCTGGATATACTTATAAAGAAGACTTAATTTCAGGACAACAGGCTGCCATCCATGGTGGATTTACAACGATTTGCTGTATGGCAAACACATCCCCAGTATGCGATAATCCTAAAATTATACGCTATATTAAGGAAAAAGCAGAATCCTCAGACATTTGTGAGGTTATTCCGATTTCAGCGGTCACCAAGAATCTGAGTTCGGATCAATTGGTTAATTTTAAAGAAATGATTCAATATACACACCTATTCTCAAATGATGGTTTACCTATTTTGAATGAGAACACCATGATTGAAGCATTGAAGGCATCTTCAAAATACCATTTTACACTTCTAACTCACTCTGAACCTGAAGTAGAAATCATTGATAGGGACTTAAGATTACTGGAACACTATGGAGGTAATTTACATATTTGTCATGTCAGCAAAAAAGAAAGCGTACAATTGATAAGGTCTGCCAAACAAAAAAAATTAAACTTATCGTGTGAAGTAACCCCGCATCATCTCTATGCTTTCGGATTAGATTATATTGTACACCCACCCTTCGGAAAAGAAAAAGATAGAGATGAATTGCTAGAAGGACTTTTAGATGGTACGATTGATATTATTGCAACAGATCATGCACCGCATAGTAAGAAAGATAAAATTAATGGAGCTCGTGGATTAATTGGATTTGAGCATGCTTTTTCACTTGTTTATAGTATTTTTAAAGAAAAAAAGATTGATCTTAGATTGATCAGCCAACTTATGTCTGAAAAACCGGCAAATCTACTAAATATTTCTCCTGTCAGATTTGATCAAAAATCAAATGCCAACTTTGTGCTGATTGATTTAGAGAAGAAATATGAAATTAATGAAAAAAACATCCTATCCAAATCAAAGAATACACCCTTTGTTGGTAAAATAGTGCCTGGACAAATTATCATGACGATAAAAAAAGGTGAAATAAAATATGATTATCGATAGATTATATCAATTGGCAAATGAAAGAGGGCCTATTTGTATTGGGCTAGATACAAAGTTAGATTTTATTCCCGATTACCTTGCAAAGAACAAAACTTTAGATCTGAATGAAAAGATTTTCAAATTCAATAAGGCTATTATTGACTGTACCTACGATCTTGCCGCTTGTTATAAAATCCAGATCGCTTTTTATGAGGCACAGGGAGTCCAAGGAATCATTGCTTATCAAAATACACTCTCTTATATTAGGTCAAAAGAGAATATTGTGATTGCTGACATTAAAAGAGGGGATATATTCTCTACTGCCGAACAGTATGCCAAAGCTCATTTCAGTGGGGACTTCGAAGCTGATTTTCTAACTGTCAATCCTTATATGGGAATTGACGCAATTCAACCTTATTTCCCATACCTTGATACGGGACAAAAAGGTCTTTTCGTATTGGTAAAAACTTCTAATCCCAGCTCAAAAGATTTTCAAGAATTAATTTGTGAAAATAAACCTCTATACCTCCATATAGCAAAAAAAATTGAAGAATGGGGGGAAAAATATATCGGGAAATCAGGCTATAGTGCCATTGGATCTGTGATAGGCTTGACCTACCCAGAAGAATTTTCAGAAGTTAAAAAGGTAGCCAGGCATACTTTTTACCTGATTCCAGGGTATGGAGCCCAAGGCGGAATAGGAAAAGACCTTGCGAAAATATTTAAAAAAGAATTTAATGGCATTGTGAATTCTTCTCGGGGAATTATTGCGGCACACAAAGGGATTGACGAAACAGAAAGTTTTGTCAATATTACCCGTAAAAAAGTCATTGAAATGAAGCAGGATATCGATCAATGGCAATAATTTCTTTTAATCAACCACTTAAAAATGACTTTTTTCTTCTTAAAATATCCGGGAAATACAAAGCTGATATGGGCCAATTTTTTATGATCAGAAAAGACAGCCAATCCATGTTTCTAAATCGCCCTATGAGCGTTTATGATATTAAAAAGGACGGGATTATTTTCTTATATCAAGTTGTCGGAAAGGGAACTTCTGTCTTGGCAAGCTGCAAAAAAGGAGATGAGATCAGTATATATGGGCCTTATGGTCATGGCTTCCCATTGAATGTAAAAGGAAGCATCGCTTTGGTAGGTGGAGGAACTGGCATTGCCCCCCTTTTCTACGCGCTAAAACAACTGAGGAAAAATAAAAAACTAAAGTTCATTCATGTCTATCTTGGCTTACAAAAGAAAAACGAATTTGAGTCGAATTTTAATGATTACACAGACAGTTTAATTGTTCATTATGGAGGTTTTATTACGGATTACATCCAATATGAAAAATACAATGTTATCTTCAGCTGCGGACCGCTTAAAATGTTGGAAAAAATCGATCGACAAGCAAAAAATCATGGTATAGAGCACTATGTGTCTTTAGAAGGTAGAATGGCTTGTGGTATTGGAGCTTGCCTAGCATGTGCAATCCAAACGAAAAACGGTAACAAACATATTTGCAAAGACGGACCAGTTTTTAAGGGAGAAGAGATATTTTACTATGAGTAGATCATTAGAAGTACAATTCTTAAATATGATATTGAAAAATCCCATTATTATGGCTTCGGGTACCTTCGGGTTTGGTAGAGAATATGCTGAAATATATGATATCGAAAAATTAGGGGGTTTAGTCAGCAAGGGGTTAACTATGAATCCAAGGAAAGGCAATCCCGGTATTAGGGTATGGGAAACTGCTTCAGGGATGATGAATAGTATTGGTTTGGAAAATCCTGGTATTGATGCCTTTATTCAAAAAGAGCTGCCTTTTATGAAATCTTTAAATCTTAAGCATATCATTAATATTAGCGGTTCAAGCCTTGAAGAATATATACAAGCTTGTGAAAAAATATCAAATGAGAATGTTGATATGATCGAGCTCAACATCTCCTGCCCCAATATAAAAGATGGAGGAATACCTTTTGGGATTAAGCAGTCTACTACAAGGAAAGTGGTCAAAGAAACCAGAAAGGTCGTTAAAGTTCCTCTGATGGTTAAACTTAGCCCTGATGCCGAAAACTTGTTAAAAATTGCTCATGTTTGCGAAGAAGAAGGAGCAGATGCTGTATCCCTAGTCAATACTTTTAAATCATTTGCTATAGATATCGAAAACAAAGTTAAAGTATTTGAAAATACCTATGCCGGCCTTTCGGGCCCCTGTATTAAGCCGATTGCTCT
This sequence comes from Candidatus Atribacteria bacterium, assembly GCA_016934875.1. Taxonomy (GTDB): domain Bacteria; phylum Atribacterota; class Phoenicimicrobiia; order Phoenicimicrobiales; family Stramentimicrobiaceae; genus JAFGSC01. The sequence goes on along the minus strand of JAFGSC010000127.1, from coordinate 1,945 downwards.
TAGAATGGTGCATGAAGTATCAAAAAGCATTCAGATCCCGGTGATGGGTATCGGGGGTATCATGACCTACCAGGATGTTTTGGAATACCTGATGGCAGGAGCAAGGGCAGTTCAGATTGGCACTGCAAACTTTATCAATCCAAAGGTAGGAGAAATGATCATTCATGACTTGGAAAAATATATCTCTAACCAACCAATAGAGAATATTTCCGAAATCATTGGTATTGTAGATTAAAGGAGAAAAAATGGATTCAGAAATTCTGGAAATATTGAAGAAAACAGGTGCGTTATTGGAAGGGCATTTTCTTTTATCATCAGGAAAACACTCCAATCAATATGTTCAATGCGCAAGGGTATTAAGATTCCCATTTTATGCTGAAAAAATCATGAAAATTGTGTGCGAGAAAGTCAGTCATTTAGACGTTGACGTGATTGTTGGACCGGCTATTGGGGGGATTATCACCTCTTATGAAATGGGAAGACAGCTCGGACTTGAGTCAATTTTCAGCGAAAGAATAGAGGGTCAGATGACCTTGCGTAGAGGATTTACGGTAAATAAGGGTGCAAAGATACTTATTAGTGAAGATGTGATTACCACCGGAAAATCTAGCCTTGAAGTGAAAAATCTTATGGAAAAAATGGGAGCGATTGTTCTTGGTATTGCCTGTATAGTCGATAGAAGACCGAATCATATCGATATTGGATTGCCTGTTTACAGCGGAATTCAGTTGGAACTGCAGATTTTTGATGAAAAAGATTGTCCTTTATGCCATCAAGGTATTGAACTAGTAAAACCCGGCAGTCGGGCGTTCGAAAAAAAATATATGGATGTTTGAATATTGATTCAATCTAAGCCTTGTCCTTACTGCTTTGAATATTGTTTTTTTCGATTCTATAAAGCTCGGCATCGCTTAGGCCAAAAAAGTGACCAATCTCATGGATCACTACCTTTTTAATATTTTTCTTAATCATTTGGTCACTTCTCCCTTTATGGAGCAAGGGTTTTCTGAAAATAATGATCCGATCGGGCATCACATTACGATAATGAATCCCTCTATGAGAAAGAGGTACCCCCTGATAGACACCTAATAGTGAATAGGGCGATCTAAAACCTAGATTTTTTAATATATTCTGATCAGGAAAATCCTCAATATGAATGGTAATATTTTCCATCTTTTTTCGAAAATACTCCGGTAATTCACGAATAGCGCTCACAACGATTTTTTCAAATTGCTGATCATCTATCATTCTTTTTAATCTTTTCATTTTCCGATTTTTTAATTGTTTGTACAAAATGATCAATCATCTCAGAATCAAGCCGATTTCTTTCATCTCTAGAAGAAATATTGAGCACGGCAACTGGTTCCTTATGAATGACCTTTCCCATTTGAGCAAAAACCAATTTTGGATCTGATCCCATACTTGTACAAAAAAAGGCAACTTTCTCTAGCTTATCTTTATATTCTTTCAAAAAAGATCTTACCGGAGATGCAATATTATTAGCCCAAACAGGTGTTCCAATAATCACGATGTCGTACTTTGTAGGATCCTTCTTTAATGGATGAATCAAGGGAATACTATTGAAATAAGCTTCATTTCCACTTTTCAAAAATCCAATAATTCCTTTCCGGTTCATATGGTCTTTAATTTCCTCCAGGTCAGAGGGAATTTTTTGATTGATTTGTTCTGCTAACTTTTTGGTTCTTCCAGACCTTGAAAAATAAACGATAAAAACCTTCATTTCTATACCTTCCAATCTATCTTAGATATTTTTCTACAAAAGCTTCCCAAAGCTGTGTGATCGATTTACTTTTAATCCATGTCTTCAAATTACAAGATGGTCAATATAAGTTCAAGTCTTTTAATCTTAGCCTCCATTACTGATGTCATCCAAATTACACCATCTTATTTTACCTAAATGAATATTACCATTCCCCCGGGTTAA
>JAFGSC010000126.1 GCA_016934875.1 Candidatus Atribacteria bacterium | reverse complement strand
GGAAAGAATACCTGCCAAACCTCAAGAAAATGCGTGAGATGGGAGTTCAGAAATGGATTAAATATGAAGCAGCGCGCTGGCGTTGTCCCCGTTGTGGCCAGCCCGTGAGCTGGTATGACGCTGAATGCATCGTATGTGGAGAACCAAGATCCAACAAGCTGTTTCCGTTGATTGAGGATAAATACAATCTTTATAGAAGAGCAGAGGGCAGCAGCAATGACTGTAGTAACGATTGGCTTACTGAATAACCCTTACAGCAATCTTTAGGGGCAGAGAACAGAATTTCTTTTCCTATTTGCCAAATAAAGTTTAATAATACTATGCTGTACTTCAAGAGTTAATGGTTTTGGAATGGTATAATGTTTATTTGCTAAAAGCAAAAAATGCTTTCGTCAAAAATATTTTATAATTGTTAAAAACTTTTTGTACATATACGTATAATGACTTATTTTTGATCTCGTAACGTAAGTTACAACGCCACCCCAAAACCGTGAGTTTTGGGCCAGAAAGCCTCTTCGGGGGCTTTTTTTAATAAATGAAGAAAGTAATTTTTTATATTGACGGTTTCAATTTCTATCATGGCTTAAAAGAGGCCGCTGAAAAGATAGATAATAATCCAACCAGTAATCGCTGGAAAAAATTTTATTGGATTGACTTTGTCAAATTCTGTGCTCAATTTCTAAATAATGATGAACAGTTGGTTTATGTAAAGTACTTTACAGCACGACCCTTAAATACTGGTAAAAGAGAAAGACAAAACATTTTAATGTCGGTCAATCAAAAATTAAATAATAGTATTCTTGAAATTCACTATGGGAAATATATAGAAAAAGAAATTATATGTCGTGCTTCTTGTGGTCAGCCTTTTACTTATCCAGAAGAAAAACAAACAGATGTGAATATTGCCATTGCGATGCTGGAGGATTATATTACTGGCCTTTGCGATAAAACAATCCTTATTTCAGCCGATAGTGATCTGGCGCCTCCATTAAAAGCAATAGCACGTATTAATAAGCGTAAAGGGGGTAATCATGAAATTGAAGTTCTTTTTCCTCCAGGACGTTTTTCAAGCGATCTATATAATTCTCACAGTTGGAAAGTCACCCTTTTAAAGGGATACAGATCTATGTTTAATGCTTCTCTTCTACCAGTTGAAGTAAAACTTAAAAATGCAACCATATCCATTCCACCAAGATGGAGAAAGTTCTTAGAAAATAAGCCGGGAGGTTAACACCCAGGAGCTAAGCAATTTCCATACCGTGGAATTGCTAATGTGTGTTCTCTTTGCTATATTTAAAGCTAACCAGACAAGCTAGCATTCTGAAGCAGCAACAGTGAATACATGTTGTCCTCTGACGTCAACTCTAAAAATCAAGCTACTAAGCAACTATATCAAAAGAAAGAAATGAGGAATTGCTCTCAATGAGTGAAGATTTTATCCGAAGTTCTTATGTATGAAGTGTTCAAGTAATATTAATCCTCTCCTGCAACTTTAAAAACAATTATCTCAGATATACTAATTCTTTGTTGAATTATTTGTTTCATGTACATTACTCCTCCTCTATTTTGATATTATTTTGTGCAAACAATACTAATGTTCACCACCCCCCCCCTCCGTATCCACACCGCCTGGCCCCTCAATCGGGGACTGGGTAGATTTTTATCAATATTCACATTAATATAATTGTGATTTCCGTATTTTTATATGCGGTACGAAAACTTGGTATAAAACGTAATACGTGCTGGGGATGCTTTGCCCAGCTTCGTGTTTACCAGGATTTGCTGGAAACGGCAGGCTCTTTTCCCTTTAAAATATTTAGTAAATTTTTTGCATAAGAACAACTATATATGTAGCTTACAATAAATATGTCACTATCATGTAGGTACAAGTATATAATTTCAATACACGCTTCAATTTTGGCAAGCATATAGGTAAAAGCTTATCGGAGGTTTTACAGGCGGGTGAATCTAGATATATTGGTTGGTGTATTTTCTATCCTGTGTATTATTTCATTTTAGACCCAAATACTATCAGAATTCTTGATAAGGAGCAATTTTTTGACGACCTGGATTGTTCTTTTCCAGTGGAAGTAGGGTCATTACCTATACCAAGCCTAAGATCTGGCGATATAGTTTTTGATAAAGATTGGATAATGAAGGAATTATCAACCCGATATGAGGAGTACGCAAGTAATCCCCAGGAATATACAATTAAGGCTAAGCTGTGGCTTGATAAGTTTAATTTGAACAGGTCATGGTAATTGCTTAGTAACTTTCACATTTGGAACGTATTCAGATACATAACGCTTTTCAAAACAGCTTTAACCATTTCTGAATGTGAATTTTAGGGCACTTATTTTGATATTATTTCCAGGATGCTGTTCAAGATTAATGCAGAATAACATTCTTTTTCCCTTCCTTCTGTGTAAGCAAATTCCCAACTGTCCGGTTAACTTTTTCAATACTTTCCTGCAAATGCACTATAAAACCGAGAACCAATTTCCAAAGATAAATATACCGTTTTTGTTATATGGGAAAAATGTGGCGTCGAAGTCGGGGGACTTCACTGGACGGAATCTTATATCCATTTTAAACTCAATCTGGATAAAGATACGTTCTCATCGAGCATAAATTCTTTTATTTCAGGACGTAATTTGCAAAAATAGATAACGGCAAGTAGCCCTAATATAATAATCCAAAATATAACATAAAATTCCAACTTAATATGTGATTGCTTTCTCCATTTTTTCCAATATGCAAACCAAAGAGATATGCTTAATAACAATAATGAAAATAGTAGATGCCTAACCATAAGGAAACCTCTTCTAATAACTTGATAACCTTCTTTCGCTGTTGGAGCTAAAGCATTAATCTTTGATGAATCACCAGATAACCCTAAATATTTTGCAATTAGTTCTGATCCTTGGTACATAATATAACCAATAATATAAGAACTAAGAATTGCTACAATACCAACATATGGTAAATACTCTCTGTTTCTGTTTATTTTCTTAAAAAGATCAATTTTAAGAAATAACTTGATTAACAATATCAAGAGAACAAAATAAATAAAACCCGGAGCGATAACATGTATGAAACTTGTGATCCAATCAGCAAAACTATCCATATCATTAGATTTTGAACTTTCAGATTTTGATAATTTAGGTTAGCGGTTTTGGTCGGAAACAATCCCAATCATTTTGCACAGCTACTCCGGTTAGGGCGAATCAGCGGAACGAGTATAGGTATGCATGGCATAAAGGTTAAGGGTTAAACCTGACGGTGCGATTATGGTTTTGATTATCGGGCCTTTTTATACTTTTGCTTGTCGTTACAAATTACCGCTGCTGGTAAAAATCAACTTTACTTTACTCCTTCTTTGCTTCCAACTTCTCTTAACTTCAATCAACTTCTCCGTTGCCCCAGAACCTTTCAACGGTTTCTTTGAATGAACGGCGAAACAGGATTTGCTGTTTTCAGAGATAAATATAGTGAATGATGATGAATATTTGAGAAACAATTATGAACAAGAGCCAAGACAGTGACGAGGGACAAGGGACGAGGGACGAGTAGGAGTAGCGGGGGATATCGCTATTTTCAGCCTTAGTTGTAATAATTGTGATAAGAGCATTTGTTTATAAACAGGCACTGCTTACCAAGACGCACCGTGGGTGGGCCCGACAAAACGTAGAGGTCGTGCCGGGACTAGCCGGGGGTTCGTTTTGTTCTACCTGCGCCGAGGATTCGGCAGGCAGGCTTGATCTTTCTTGTTTCGTTCTTTGTGTTAAGTATTCACGATTTTAAATCGAACATCATAAAAGATAACTTTAGTGCTACAAATATCGCTTGATCAAGATCCCACTCTTTGTCCTG
>JAFGSC010000125.1 GCA_016934875.1 Candidatus Atribacteria bacterium | reverse complement strand
ATTGATTACCTTTTATGGTCTTATCTTGATAACATCATGGTCATTTTGACTGTGAAGATTGATCGTGAAAATCCGGTTATCGATTCGATTGTACCCCTATGGGGAGATAATGCCCAGGCACATGAAAGAGAAGATTGGGAATTCTTTGGAATCAATTTTAAGGGAAATAAAAATTTAATACCCCTTTTTACCGACGAATGGCAAGGACCTCCGCCTTTTAGAAAAGACTTTGATTGGCATAAGTATGTTAGAGAAAATTATTATAGCGAGAATAATGAAAGAGAAAGAGGATATTATTATGACGAGTAACCAGGAGATCGTGAATTTGTCTAAAACAAATGATTATGATATGTATTTTGGACCCGCTCATCCCGGATCTGGGAATTTTGGGGTTAAGATAAAGTTAAAAGGTGAAAAAATCATTTCTGCTTATGCTGATCCCGGTTACCTCCATCGTGGTTTTGAGAAGTTGATGGAATATCGCTTACCACTGCAAAATGCCATGCTTTCTGATCGTATTTGTGTTTTAGAGTCCTTAGCCTGGGAGTTAGTCCATGCTGAAGCAATCGAAGAATTAATGGAGTTGGAAATTCCGGAAAGGGCTCAATTTATTAGAGTGATTATGGCGGAGCTTTCCCGTATTCAGTCACATATGATTTGGTGGGGTGTTTTTTCAATTGCTACGGGATTTGATACTGGTTTTAAAATAGCTTTTGGGTATAGGGATTATATTTTAGATTTATTTGCTGAAATAACCGGAGGAAGGGTTTATCCTGCAGGATATATTTGTCCAGGTGGAGTCAGAAGGGATTTCCCAGAGGGTATAGCAGAAAAAATTGATACCGTATTAAGCCAAACAGAAGAATTGATAAAATATGTTGAGGTAGAGAATCCTCTGTTTCAAGCCCGAACCAAAGGAATTGGTGTTTTAACCAAAGAAGAAGCCATACAGTTAGGTGCAACGGGATTTATGTTAAGGGCTTCTGGAATGAAAGTGGACTTAAGAAAAGATGATCCCTATGAAGTCTATCAAAAATTAGATTTCGACATACCTGTCAGGCAGGAAGGGGATGTTTACGCCCGTTTAATGATTGGTGTAGATGAAGTGAAAGAATCTGTCAAAATCATTAGGCAGGCAATGCAGTTATTGCCTGAAGGAGATTATATACTCCCAGCGTTTAAAAGACCAAAACTGAATATGAAAATCAAGGAAGGAGAAGTTTACGTTCATAATGAAATTGCCAGAGGAGAAGGCGGGATGCATATTATTAGCGATGGCAATATAAAGCCATACCGAGTCAAAGTAAGAGGTCCCAGTTTCTCTCACATGATACCGGTACTGGAAAATCTTTTAAGAGGCGCAGATATAGCTGATATACCAGCTATTTATTGGAGTTTAAATGTTTGCCCCGCAGATCTGGATCGCTAAAAGTTAGAAATATATTTTGATAAAAACAGGAGTGGAAATTGGATATTATTTTTTATTTAATCAGGAATTTATTTAGAAAACCTATGACTGTTTGCTTTCCTCATCAATCTATAGATATACCTAAGCGGTATCGAGGAGAGCATTTTTATGATAGGGATGCATGTATATCCTGCGGATTATGTGCACAGATATGCCTGGATAAAGCGATAGAGATGGTGGAAGCACCTGAAGGGTTTAAGGAAAAGTATCCAAAAAAATATCCCAAGATAGACTTAGGAAAGTGTTGCTTTTGTGGATTTTGTGAAGATATTTGTCCTAAGGGATGTTTGAAATTGACTGATCATTTTTATCTTTCGACTTTTGACAAAAATTCAGTGATAAAGAATCCTTTTTCTGATGATGAAAAAGTAAAAGTACAGTAAAGGCAAATCGATTGCGATTAAATAGAATAAAAGAAATAATTAAAAGGATAGTATATTAAGAAAGCTGTTTTCTTTTTTGGTTTTAAAATTTTGTCTAGGTGCTAAAAAGGTGCTATATGTTGTCATATGTTTCATTGTTTTGTTGGGAGCATGATTATATATATTCCCTGGCTAATTATATATGATTATTATCCAATCAATACGAATAGCAGAATGCTTTTAAGAAGAGTTTATAAAATGACTGAGGGTACATATGAAATTACTAATGATTTACGCGGACCAGTTTGCCTATCAAACAAGAATTAAAACATTAGAAACGGTTAAGGATCATCAGGAAAGTAAACAAATAGAGAATGCACTTGTTGGATTTATACAGGTAGAAAAAGAAGATGAAGAGCAAGTAGATAAAGTCGAGACAAAGCTTGTAAAGAATTTAAAGTGGGCTGCCAAGAAAAATAATACCAGCGATATTGTATTGCATTCTTTTGCCCATTTATCAATGAGTAAGGCTAATCCTGAATTTACGGTAGAGTTATTTAATCGTGCAGAACAGAGGTTAAAAGATGCTAATTACCAAACCTACCAGACCCCTTTTGGTTATTTTCTGGATTTAGACTTAAAGGCACCAGGGAAGTCACTCGCAAGGGTTTTTAAAGAATTTTAAGTGAATAGAATTTAATTGATGATGTAAACTGCATTTAATGCACTTTTTTAAGGTTTTAAGCAAGATAGAGTACAATGCCTAGAAAGTGGGTAATGCTCCCCCCTAAGACAAAAAGATGCCATATACTATGGTGATAGGGTATTTTTTTGGCGATAAAAAATAAAATTCCAATTGAGTAACTGAGTCCACCCAGGACAATCCATAAGAACATTCCCATTGGAATCGAGGCAATAAGCGGTTTGATAGCAATAACAATAAGCCATCCCATGAGAATATATAAAATCAGAGAAATCATCTTCGTTTTTTCAAAAAACAAGAACTTAATTATGATACCCATAAGGGCTATTCCCCATACCAATCCAAAGAGAGTCCATCCCCATGCCCCTCGCAGAGGAATGAGAGTAATTGGTGTGTAAGAGCCCGCGATTAGTAGATAGATGGCCGAATGGTCAAGAATTTGAAAGATTTGTTTTATTTTAATATTGGTTAATCCATGATAGATTGAAGAAGTTAGATAAAGTAAAAAAAGTGTTGCACCATAGATGCTAAAACTAATGATTCGCCAAATATCACCACTTTTATCCGCCATAATGACTAGAACCACGAAACCGACAATGCTCAGTATCGCTCCAAAGCCATGTGTGATGCAATTAATTCTTTCTTGGATTAATGATTGTTTAGACATGCAATTCTTTCTTATCATTTAAAATAGGGACGATCAGGATAGATTTTATCATACAAAGTTCTGAATGAAAAAATACAATCTTCGAAAGCCGCTATCATTTTAGAATTTATTCATTTTATCATAGGATCATATTATTTCAAAGGGTCTGTGAATTAAATTCGAGGAATGCTACTCAATTGCGTTGGTTTACTACTCGGTTTTTTAATAAGACTTGAATGATGTGATCATCTTTAGTCTTTAGATGCGGATTAGCATGAATAATGTTTGACAATGATATAAAACTGATATATCATATTTATAAAATATAATGCTTTCTTATTTAAAGGAGTTTATTTGCAATGAGTGTATTGCTGAGCGACAAAGCCTATTCAATTATCAAAGAGAAAATTCATTTATATGATGGGCAATATCTGAGTGTAAGGAAATTGTCCAAAGAAATCAATATTGGATATAGCCCAGTACGAGAAGCATGTAACCGGTTAAGCCAGGAAGGCCTAATCAAGCAGCTGCCAGGCATTGGTTATTATGTCCCGAAGGTTAAAGAAAAATATTTTACTGAAGTGTTTGAGTTTCGTAAAGTGATTGGTTTTTACGTCTTCCAAAAAGTATTTCATTTATTGAACCGGGAACATGTGGAGATGCTTTCCAGTTTTAACGAAAAGATGATCGAATATTTGAAAAAAAGAGATTTGGAGAATTTTCATAAATATGACAAAAAATTCCATCTTCTTTTCTTTAAACTCTATGATAATTCTATTTTTACCAATCAAATGAACAATATTATGGACAGAAGTTATTATTGTTCCTACAAAACAATGGATAGCATTGATAAGAATCAAAGTATTAACGCAATAGAAGAGCATAAAGAGATCGTTAAATATATTGCTGCTCATAATCAAGAAATGGCAATGAAAAAATATATTCAACATATTGAAAACAATGAAGCAAGAATTAAAGAAGGTTATTATAACAAACTGGAAAAAAGTTTAATTATTTAATCATTTTACGATAAATATTTCTATAGTTCATTGTGTTTGCATTGGTTATAAGAAAGAGGATAAATATGATTCATGTGATTACCAATATCAGAAGGACATCAGAAGAAATCATCAAGCAGTATAAGAATATTCCTGTTGCTACAGTGTATGAAGCTTCCGGAAGAAAAGGATTTATTGATTCAAAAATTAAACCTTTAAATAAAGGAATGAAAATATGCGGGATTGCCTTTACCGTCCAATCTGCGCCGGGAGACAATCTGATGCTACACAAAGCCTTGGAAATATCACAAAAGGATGACGTGGTTGTAGCCACTGTAGGAAATGAATATGAATATGGTTACTGGGGTGATTTAATGGCTACCCAAGCCCTTGTAAAAGGATTGACCGGATTGGCAATTGACGGATGTGTACGGGATTCCGAAGAGATAATTAAAAAAGGGTTTAATGTGTTTTGCCGAGGCACATCGATTCGGGGAACAACCAAAGGAGTCCTGGGATTGATTAATTACCCTATTCATTTTGGCGGAACAACCGTCAATCCCGGTGATCTTATCTTAGGGGATGATGACGGGATGGTTGTTGTTCAATACGAAGAAAGCGAAGAAGTATTAAAAAAATCCTTAGATAGGATAAAGAAAGAAGAAGCAAAATCATTAGCACTGAAAAATGGTATAACCAGCGTCCAATACAATCGATTGAATGAGATTTTTGCTTCTCTAAATCTTAAAGAGGATTAAAATTGATTATTCATCAGAAAAAATTGAAAAATGCTGCGACTGAAATCTTGGAATATTTTGGAGAGAACATGATCAATGCTTCTCTAGCAGCCGATTGCTTGGTTAGAGCAGATATGCGTGGGATTTTTACTCATGGAACTTATTTGTTGGCTACCATGTTTGATCGAATTCAAGCAGGTATGTTAAGTATTCCAACTCAGTTAACCATTATTCAAGAAAGAGAAGCAGCAATCATGATTGATGGCGGTAATGGTTTAGGACAATTGGCTGCAAGAAAGGCAATGGATGTTAGTATTGAACAAGCACAGAAATACGGCATTGCTATAACCTCAGTTAGGAATACCAACAATATCAGATACTGTGTCAAAAGTCAACTCACAAACTCTCCTAAAAGACACATTATTTAATTTTTCTTCATCTTATTTTCTATCCTGGTACATACTCCGTCTTATGCTCATAGACGGCATGAGCTACCAGGAGTAATTTACGCATGGCAGCGATAACAGCCACCTTTTTGGGTTTATGATTATCGATTAAACGGTGATAGAATACAGCGATTCTCTGGTTATTCTTTATGGCACACAGTGTGGGT